>CANQHH010000051.1 GCA_947623615.1 uncultured Clostridia bacterium
AATTTTTTTGTTTATTTCTGTCGATATATATGATATAATAATTTCAAATTGATTTTGGAGGGTTATTATGCAGTTAAATAAATGTGAAAGATGTGGTTGTTTTTTTATGTCAGACGCATGTGTTTGTCCTAATTGTTTGGAAAAAGATGCTTCTGATATTAACACTTTAAAAAATTTTTTAGAAGATTATAATCAAGCATCTTCTTTGGAGGATATATCTCATAATACTGGCATTTCTACTAAAAATTTACACAGATTTTTTAAATCTGAAGAATTAGCAAATATGACTTTTAATGTTGACGATATTATAAATCATAAAACTGAATTATAATATGTATAATAAAAAATAATTGAAGAAAATATCTATTATGAATAATCTTCAATTATTTTTTTATTTCTGAAAATTCTATATATAGAACTATACACAGTATAATTCTTTTAATTTTTCTACAACTTCCTCTCCTATTTCCTTGTCATTTGAATGTACGTATGCTACTATATCATCTTCTTTTATATACTCTCCTGTTTTCTTTTCCAAAACAATTCCTACACTACTATCTATTTTATCTTCCTTTTTTATTCTTCCTGCACCTAATAGTACGCACAAATTTCCTATTTTTTCAGCATCAAGAGATTTTATTTCTCCTGATTTATTGATTTTCACTTCCATGATGTATTTTGCTTTTTCAAACTTATCTGTATTTTCTATATAACTTACATCCCCACCTTGATTTTCAACCAATTGTTTAAATTTATCAAAGGCTTTACCATTAAATATATTCTCTAACATTCTTTCTTTATTCTTTTCTAAATCGTCTCCCTTTTTAGCCAATTTTATCATATGACTTCCTAATTCTAGTACAACATCTTTTACATCTTCCAACATATTTCCTTTTAAAAATTCTATTGCTTCTATAACTT
Organism: uncultured Clostridia bacterium; assembly: GCA_947623615.1. GTDB lineage: Bacteria > Bacillota > Clostridia > TANB77 > CAG-508 > CALXVA01. Next base: position 922 of record CANQHH010000051.1, read on the forward strand.
CTAGAGAATTTCCAACAGCTTTTCCAAGTGGCTGTTCCATAGGTGTAATTACACATTCAGTATCTTTTCCCGCCAATTTTCCTACTTTAACCAATACTTTCGATAGTTCTTCTGCTTGTTCCATTGTTTTCATAAATGCACCGCTTCCATAGGTAACATCTAATACAATTTTATCTGCACCTGCTGCAATTTTTTTACTCATAATACTCGAAACTATTAATGGAATACTCCCTACTGCATTTATACTATCTCTTAAAGCATAAATTTTTTTATCAGCTGGAGCCAAATTCATTGTTTGTCCAATAATACTAATACCTATTTTTTTTACATTTTCTTTGAATTGTTCAATTTCTATATCTGTTTTATATCCTGGAATTGAGTTTAATTTATCAATTGTTCCACCTGTATAACCCAATCCTCTTCCTGACATTTTTGCAACTGGCAATCCTAATGAGCTAATTAATGGTGCTAAAATTAATGTTACCTTATCACCTACTCCTCCTGTGCTATGTTTATCAATAACAGTTCCTAAATCGCTCATATCTAAAACTTCACCCGAATTCACCATAGAAATTGTTAAATCCGTTATTTCCCTTTCAGTCATTCCATTAATATATATACACATTATTAATGCTGAAGCTTGATAATCTTCTATTTCTCCTCTAGTATAACTTTGTATAAAAAAATCTATTTCTTTTGTTGATAATTCTTTTTTATCACGTTTTTTAGCTATAATTTCTTGTATATTCATATATCCTCCCTAATTTTAAGTATTCACAAATTTACCTGTAAAACTTCTTCTATGTAATGGACACAATCCATACTCTTTAATTGCAGAAATATGCATAGCTGTCCCATATCCTTTATGTTTAGAAAAGCCATATTCTGGGTATACTTCATCCCATTGCCTCATTATTCTATCTCTGGTTACTTTTGCAATAATTGATGCAGCTGCAATTGAATAACTTTTAGCATCTCCTTTTATTATTGACTCGTATGATATTCCATCTGTATCAATATTTGTTAAAGCATCAACCAATATTATTTCTGGTTTATCAATTCCTCTATTTCTGTCCTTTAAATTTTGTTCCAAATTTTTTATACTCTCTGTTAATCCCTTTTTAGTTGCATTTAAAATATTTATATTATCAATTTCTCTCTGATCAATAATACCTACACCATAAGCAATAGACTCTTCTAAAATCTTTTCATATATAACTTCTCTTTTCTTTTCCGATACTTTTTTTGAATCATTTACTCCCTCAATAAAAGAATCTTTTGGCATGATAACACTTGCCACTACAACTGGACCTGCGAGTGGTCCTCTTCCAGCTTCATCGATACCACATATATACTCAATCCCCTTATCATATATATTTTTTTCTATTTTTTTTAGTTCGTTTAGTCTTTCGATTTCCTTTTCTTTCATATTTATTTTATGCATTCCCTTCTTATATATTTTTCAAATCAGATAGTTTATATATATAGTTTCCAGCCTTATCTTGTACTCCTTTAGAATATATTACTTCACTACTAATATAATCCACAATATAGTATCCTTCATCAATTTCCAAATCTTCTAATCCAAGTTGATTAATATCAGATTTATCTAACACATAATACTTTTTCTTTTCTTCATTAATATCTATTATTCCATTTTCCTGTAATTTCTTTATATCTTCTTCGTCTGCCATTTTAGATATTTTCTTTCCAACATATTTAACATCTTTATCTTTCATATTTACCTTTTGCTGTATTATTTCTACTTTACTTTCAATTAATAGCATATCTGTTTTTATTGTCTGAACTTTTTCTATATCATATTCTTTTTTTAATAAACACACTCCAGCATAAATAATTGCTCCTATTATTATAAGAAAAAAAATAATCTTTAAATATGTTTTTAAATATTCCTTTTTCATTTCCTACCTCCTAAAGTCATATCATAATTATATATGCAAACCCGAGTTTTTTCAATAGAAAAATTTTAATGAAAAATAATATTTTATTCACAATTTATTCACAAATATATTGTATTATATAATAAATTAAATTTTCGGAGGTAAAAATGGAAGATAATAATAATAATAATAATAATGAATTTAAAAATGTAACTTCAAATAATGATGGTGCATATAAAACATTTACTAATAGTAAAACAAACAATAATTCTGGAAATGGTTTTGGTAAATCTGTACTATTACCCTTTGTATGTGGAGCATTAGGTGCTAGCATTGTTATTGGAAGTTGTATCGGTATTCCTGGTGTAAGATCACAAATACTAAGTAAATTAGATATTTCTTCGACACCAAATGAGCCTATTCAATCATCATCTACATCTTCTTCATCAGATGTAAATACACAGCAAATATCACTTAATAATTATTCTGAAACAGCTATAGGAGTTGCTCAAAAAGTAAAACCTTCTATTGTCGGAATAAGTGTAGAGTATTCTGTTAACTCTATTTTTTACAGGAACTCTTCTACAGCTGAAGCAGAAGGTTCTGGAGTAATAATAAGTTCAGATGGCTATATTTTAACAAATAATCATGTTGTTAATTCAGGCTCGTCTTCATATTATGAAATTGAAAAAGCAAATAAAGTAACTGTAAAATTGTATAATGATGATACAGAATATGAAGGAAAAATTGTAGGTACAGATTCTCAAACAGATTTAGCAGTTATAAAAATTGATAAAACTGGTTTAACAGCTGCCGAACTTGGTGACTCTGATTCAGTACAAGTTGGAGAGTTTTCTATGGCTATAGGTAATGCCTTAGGATTAGGAGATACAGTTACATCAGGTATCATAAGTGCCGTAAATAGAGAAGTAACTGATTCTGATAATAATAAATATACAGCTATACAAACTGATGCAGCAATCAATTCAGGAAATAGTGGTGGTGCATTAGTAAACAGTAAAGGTCAAGTAATTGGAATTAATACATTAAAAATAGCTGGTAATGGTGTAGAAGGTGTAGGATTTGCAATACCTATTAATTCTACAAAAGATATATCACAACAACTTATTCAATATAATAAAGTAAAAAGACCTTATATTGGAATCGGTGGAATAGATTTAGATGAAGACACTGCTAAAAGAAATGATTTAGTGGTTGGTGTATATGTAAAAACTATAGATGATTTCTCTTCTGCAGAAAAAGCTGGTTTAAAAATTGGTGATGTAATTGTAGAAATAGAAGGTCAAAAAATTAAAAACATGGAAGAATTAAATGAAATAAAAAATAAAAAATCAATTGGTGATAATATAAAATTAAAAATTTATAGAGATGGTGATTATAAAGATATAACACTAAAACTTCAAGAACAACCATAAGAATAAAACCTCATTGTTTTTCAAAAAATTAACAATGGGGTTTTATTTTTTATTTCAAATTTCATTTTATTTTCTATTAAATCACATTCAGTTCACACAATGTTCAAATTTAATTGGTAATATATATACATAGTTGATAAACAGTTACTCCTTTATCAACTATGTATAAGTAAAACATCCCCTTTTATTTTCAAAAAAAGTGTATCTATATAGATACACTTTTCTTTATTGTATATATGAATTTCAACTAAGCTAATTCTACTGTTGCACCAGCTTCTGTGAATTTTGTTTTTAATTCTTCAGCTTCGTCTTTTGAAACACCTTCTTTAACTGTCTTAGGTGCTCCATCAACTAATTCCTTAGCTTCTTTTAATCCTAATCCTGTAGCATCTCTTACTACTTTAATAACTTGGATTTTGTTTGCTCCAGCTTCTTTTAATACAATATTGAAAGATGTTTTTTCTTCAGCAGCTGCAGCTCCTCCTGCTACTGGTGCAGCTGTAGCAACAGCTGATACTCCATATTTTTCTTCAATTCCCTTTACTAATTCTGATAATTCAACAACTGTTAAGCTGTCTATAGTTTCTAATAATTCATCTATTTTTGCCATTTTTTATTCCTCCTTATTTTCTAATTTTGCAAACTTGGCATGTTTGCGTTTATTTGTATTAAATATTTAACTTTTTCTATGCATTTTCTTTTTGAGCTTTTACTTGATCTAATGCAATTGCAAGCTTTGTAATATTTCCAAGTAAGCTTCCAGCAAGTTTTGCAAGAAGTTCTTGTCTTGATGGTAATTTTGCTAATGTAATTATCTCTTCAGCAGTCATTACTTTACCATCTATAATACCACCTTTAATTTTATAAAACTCATTGTTTTTTGTAAAATTATATATTGCCTTTGCTGGCTCTAAATAATCATCTTTGCTTGTTATAAGCGCTGTTGGTCCTTCTAATAAATCATTTAAACCTGTTTCGCCATTTAACTCTAATGCTCTTTTTATGATATTATTTTTTATAACTCTGTATTGTGCATTACCTTGTCTAATTTCATTTCTTAATTTTGTAACATCTTCAACAGTTATTCCTCTGTAATCTACTAGAAGTATTAAGCTGTTATCTTTTAAATCATCTGCTAATTTTTTTACTATTTCTTCTTTTTGTTTTATTGTTTTTTCACTAGCCAATTTATTCACCTCTTTTTCTAAAATATAATAAAACTGTATATATAGCCTCTTATAGGCATATATATATACAGCTTTACACCGTACAAAATATGCCTCGGTAAGACTTATTTTACGCTTACTGTCTTTGGCTATTTTATCTATTTTTGATTAATATACATACTTGGTCCCATTGTTGTAGATATAGCAACACTTCTAATATATTGACCTTTTGCTGCTACAGGTTTTGCTTTAATGATTGCATTTATTACAGTTTCATAATTTTCTAATAATTTATCTGTACCAAATGAAACTTTTCCAAAACCTAAATGTATAATATTAGTTTTATCTAATCTATACTCTACTTTTCCTGATTTGATATCTTTTATTGCTTTTGTAACATCCATTGTTACTGTTCCAGATTTTGGGTTTGGCATTAATCCTTTAGGTCCTAATACTTTACCTAATCTACCAACAACCCCCATCATATCTGGAGTTGCAACTATAACATCATAATCAAACCAATTCTCTTTTTCTATTTTTGGTATTAATTCTTCTGCTCCAACATAATCAGCTCCTGCCTTTTCAGCTTCTTCTGCTTTTGGACCTTTAGCAAAAACTAATACTTTTAAAGTTTTACCAGTACCATTTGGAAGTACTGTTGTTCCTCTTACTTGTTGATCAGCTTGTTTTGAGTCTACACCTAATTTTACATGTAACTCAACTGTTTCGTCAAATTTTGCTTTTGGCATTTTTTGTATTGTATCAAGTGCTTCTTTAATGTTATAAACCTTTGTCTTATCAACAAGTTTTTCAGAATCTTGATATCTTTTTCCTCTTTTCATTTTTACCTCCTTTGGTTCTAACGAGTATTAACTCTCCCAATCTATTTTTATTCTTCAACTACAACACCCATTGATCTTGCAGTTCCTGCTACCATACTCATAGCAGATTCTAGTGATGCCGCATTTAAGTCAGGCATTTTTTGTTTTGCTATTTCTTCAACTTGTTTAGTTGTTATTTTAGCAACTTTTTCTTTATTAGGCTTTCCTGAACCTTTTTCTATCTTTGCAGCTTTTCTAATTAATACTGCCATAGGTGGTTCTTTTGTTATAAACTCAAATGATTTATCTTTGTAAACAGTAATAACAACAGGAATAACCATTCCGGCTTGTGATGCTGTTCTATCATTGAATTCTTTAACAAATTGCATAATATTAACACCACTTGAACCTAATGCTGGACCAACTGGTGGAGCTGGTGAAGCCTTTCCTGCAGGGATTTGTAATTTTATAACGTTGCCAATTTCCTTTTCTGCCATTTCCTTTGCACCTCCTTTAATATCGTAATATGTATATTAACCTAAAATTTAGATTATTAACTATTTAAATTTTTTGTACTTGTGAAAACTCTAATTCAACAGGTGTTTCTCTTCCAAACATAGAAACCAATACTTTAACTTTATGTTTTTCTTTACTAATCTCTGTTACAGTTCCTATGAAATCTTTTAAAGGTCCTTCTATTACTCTTACTGAATCATTTACACCATAGTCTATATTAATTTCTGTAATTTCAAATCCCATTGTGCGTATTTCATCTTCAGTAAGAGGTATTGGATCTGTTCCAGAACCAACAAACCCCGTAACACCTCTTGTGTTTCTCACAATATACCATGTTTTCTCAGTTACAATCATTTTAATTAAAACATATCCTGGAAAAACCTTTTTTAAATTAGTTTTTCTTTTTCCATCTTTTATCTCAATTTGTTCTTCCATTGGGACAATTATATCAAAGAAAAATTCTTCTAGCTCTCTGTTCTTAACAGTTTTTTCCAAATCTGTTTTTACTTTATTTTCATAACCTGAATATGTATGAATTACATACCATCTAGGTATTAATTCGTTATCTCCTTGAGACATTTTCTAGCCTCCTTTATTTACTTACACTGTTTTCATCAGTCTTATCGCCATTTTCAGTAGTATTAGCATCATCAGTAGCTTTATTATCATCTGTATTGTTAGCATCGTCAGTAGTGCCTTCTTCCGTATTATTACTACTATCAGAACCACTTTCTTCATTTACTACATTACTTTCTTCAGCTGTGTTACTATTATTATCTACAACTGTTTTTATTTTTTCAATTCCATATTCATTCATATTTTTAAAAGCAAAATCTAAAGCAAATACAATTATTGCTACTATAATAACAATTGTAATAACCGCAATTGTATTATTTGCAAGTTGCTTTGGTGTTGGCCAAACTATTCTTTTTAATTCTCCTTTAACCCCTTTTATAAAACTTTTCTTTTCTTTATTTTGCTTTTTATTTGATTCTTTAGGCATCTCAATTCCTCCTCAAAAAGGCTATATACTATTTTGTTTCTTTGTGTGCTGTACGCTTTTTACAGAATTTACAATATTTAGTAATTTCTAATCTTTCTGTATTATTCTTTTTGTTTTTTTCTGTTGTATAATTTCTTCTTTTACATTCTGTACATTCTAATGTGATTGGTTCTCTTGCTCCTTTTGCAGCCATTTTATACACCTCCAGATATTTAGCTTTTATTATTGATACTTTTATAAGCGTATGTTCCTACATACGCTTAAATATTTTATCATCTTTTTAATTATATGTCAACTACTTTTCAGTATAAATTTATCATTTACTTTTGATTTTTCAGCTTTTGCAGAAAATTTGATTACCTTTTCTTTTTCTTTTGAACTGAATATCCAAATTTTCCAATTTTCCTACCTAAACAATAATAACCTCCATTTGCATATGTAATCAAATTACATTTACTAATATCAAACATCCCTTTATCATTTATATATTTTTTGTCAGCATCTATTGAGAGTATTTCAGCCAAAAACATACTATGACTTCCAAGTTCTCTAATCTCTTTCACTTTACATTCTATTGCAACTGGACTCTCTTTTATTATAGGGCATTTAACATATTTTGCATTTTCCTTAGTTAACTTCATTTCTTTAAATTTATCAACCTTTTCTCCTGTTTTTACCCCACACCAATCAGTAGCAAATGCTAGTTTGTCATTTGTCAAATTTATGACAAATTCGCCACTGTTTTTTATAATGTGATATGAATATCTTTCAGGTTTTACAGATATATAACACATAGCAGGATTAGTATTTATTATACCTGTCCATGCTACAGTAATAATATTACTTTCTAACATATTCCCACAAGATACCATTACAGCAGGTATTGGATATATAAATGTTCCTGGTTTCCATATTGCCCTACTCATACTTCCTCCTTATAATTTAATATAATTAAAAAACACAAATTAAAGATTATAAATCAAATCTCTAATTTGTATTTTTTACATAAAAAAAACTGGCAACGACCTATTTTCTCAACAGGGTAACCCGTAAATATCTTCGGCACTATAGAGCTTGACTTCTGTGTT
>CANQHH010000052.1 GCA_947623615.1 uncultured Clostridia bacterium
GAACAGGCACCTTTGTATTTGAGGACAACAGAAGAAATGTTAAAAGAATTTGAGTACTTAGGTGAAGAAAAAGCATATGAAGTTGTAGTAACAAATACAAATAAAATTGCAGATATGTGCGAAAAAATAAGTCCAATATCACCTGAAAAATGTCCGCCACACATAGATGGTTGTGAACAGACAATAAAAGATATTGCATTTAATAAAGCACATGAGCTATATGGAGAAACATTGCCAGATATTGTGCAGGAAAGATTGGATAAAGAGCTAAATTCAATTATAAAAAATGGATTTTCAGTTATGTATATAATTGCTCAAAAACTGGTTTGGAAATCTAATGAAGATGGATATATTGTAGGCTCGAGAGGTTCTGTAGGTTCGTCATTTGTGGCTAATATGACAGGTATTACAGAGGTAAATTCATTACCACCTCATTATAGATGTCCAGAATGTAAATATTCAGATTTTACAGATTATGGATGTCAATGTGGATTTGACTTACCAGATAAAAAATGTCCAAAATGTGGACATGATTTAATAAAAGATGGAATAGATATTCCATTTGAAACATTTTTAGGATTTAATGGAGATAAAGAGCCAGATATAGACTTAAACTTTTCAGGAGAATATCAGGCAAAAGCTCATAAATATACAGAAGTTATATTTGGAAAAGGTACAACATATAAAGCGGGAACAGTAGGTACTGTGGCAGATAAAACCGCATATGGATATGTAAAGAAATATTATGAAGAAAGAGGAGTACCTGTAAATAATGCTGAAATTCTAAGAATTTCGCAAGGATGTACAGGAATAAAAAGGACAACAGGTCAACATCCAGGTGGTATAATTGTTGTACCAAAAGGAAGAGAAATATATGAATTTTGCCCTGTACAACATCCAGCAGATGATCCAAATTCAGATATAATCACAACACATTTTGATTACCATTCAATAGATCAGAACCTGTTAAAATTAGATATACTAGGTCATGATGATCCTACAATGATAAGAATGTTGTATGATCTTACAGGGATAGATCCAACAAAAGTACCGTTAGATGATAAAGAAACAATGTCGATTTTTAGTTCTACAGATGCATTAGGAGTAACTCCTGAGCAGATAAGAAGTAAGGTAGGAAGCTATGGAATACCAGAATTTGGAACAAAGTTTGTAAGAGGAATGTTGGTGGACACAAAGCCAACAACGTTTGATGAATTGATACGTATTTCTGGTTTGTCGCATGGTACAGATGTATGGTTAGGTAATGCACAAAGTTTAATAGAAGAGGGAACAGTAACATTAAATGAAGCAATATGTTGTCGTGATGATATAATGATTTATCTTATAAAAAAAGGAGTACCGCCAAACCCAGCATTTAAGATTATGGAAACAGTACGTAAGGGAAAAGCACTAAAAGATCCAGAAAAATGGGCAGGTTTTGTATCTTTAATGAAAGAGCATGATGTACCAGACTGGTATATAAAATCATGTGAGAAAATAAAATATATGTTCCCAAAAGCGCACGCAGCAGCATACGTAACAAATGCATTTAGAATTGCATGGTTTAAAGTACATAAGCCAGAAGCATATTATACATCATATTTTACAATAAGAGCAGATGAATTTGATAGTGATATTATGTGTTATGGAAAAGAACGTGTAATAAATAAAATGAAAGAAATTGATTTGCAGGGAAATAGTGCAACAACAAAGGATAAAAATATGTATGCAATATTAGAGCTAGTATTAGAAATGTATGAAAGAGGAATAAAATTCTTACCAATAGACTTATATAAATCACATGCAACAAAGTTCCGCATAGAAGAAGAAGGAATACGTCCACCACTTAATAGTATACCAGGGCTTGGAACTGTTGCGGCTGAAGGAATAGATTTAGCTAAAAAGGATGGAAAATTCATGTCTATAGATGATATGAAAATTCGTTCAAAAATAGGAAAATCAGTAATAGAAATGCTAGATAAAGTTGGATGTTTAAAAGGAATGAGTCAAAGTAATCAAATGAGTTTATTTGGATAAGATAAACATAATATATAGCACTAGAATAAAATTAAATATATATTGGCAAAAAGCCTATTACCATTGAAAAGAGTGGTAATAGGCTTTTTTGCATAATGTACCAAACAAACATACAATATACATAATTGGTGAAAAAATAAAAAATAAGTTTTCATAAAATATTGCGTGTAAAATTGTGAATAAATGGTGTCCTGTCAGCCTGTATTTTAGGTTATTCACAGACTTATCCACATTATCCACACATATGTGGATAAATAAATGTGGATGAAAAATCAATAAAAAGATTACATAATATAATATGAAAATGCTATATTATTACTTGTTTGTTATATTTTCGACATATATTTTATAGCTACAAGAAAGTAGTACAGATTTGAGAAGATATAAGTTGTCACTACTAGAATGTTTATCAATAAAATCTTTTCTTGTATATGTACAAAGAAGAGCTTCTTCAAATAATTTACAAAATTTATCATAAGCATTTTGAATGCTTGAATCGAGTAAAGCGATATCTATAAGCTTTTTTATATCTTGCATACTGTAAACCTGCTTTAATACACAAATTACAAATAATTTTGCTAATTGTGTTTTTGAATATAGTTTTTTGTTAGGCGGTTCAATAAGCCCATTTTTTACATAGTTATTTATCATTGTTTTAGTAAGAAGATCATTTTCATCTTTTTTGTGGTTTGGATTGAAAAATATATAAGGTGCTAGACAGTTATTAATTAAACTAACAACTTGGTCTAAATATAGTTCTATATTAGGCAATTCCTTCCATCTTGGAATGTGAAAATCATCTATTGAAATATCGTTTTTATTATCCATGGTAACATAACCTCCAAAAACATAATAACATTTTTAGAATATTTAGTCAATATGTTGACAAGGTATATTAAAAATGATAATCTAGTATAACAAACTATCAAGGAGGAAAAAAATGGAAGGGATAAAACTTGGAAATAAAAAATCAAAATACCCAATTATTCAAGGGGGAATGGGAGTTGGAGTATCTATGCATAAGCTAGCTGGCACGGTAAGTAAAGAAGGAGGCATTGGTGTTATATCAACAGCAGATATAGGGTATCAAGAGCCAGACTTTAGTGTAAATCCATTGCAAGCAAATTTAAGGGCAATTGGAAAGGAAATAAAAAAAGCAAGAGAAATAGCAGGAGAAGATAAAATATTAGGAGTAAATATAATGGTTGCATTAAATCATTATAAAGAAATAGTAAAAGAGTGTGTAAAGAATAAAATAGATTTAATAATTTCAGGGGCAGGAATACCAAAAGAATTACCAGAGTATGTAAAGGGGTCAAATACTAAGATTGCCCCTATAGTGTCGTCATTTAGATGTTGTAAGTTAATAGTAAATCATTGGATAAAGAAATATAAATATGTTCCAGATATGATTGTAATAGAGGGACCAGAAGCAGGTGGACATTTAGGTTTTAAAAAAGAGGAACTAATGGATAATACGAACCAGAAGTTGGAGGATATAACAGTTGAGGTAGTAGAATATATAAAACAAGTAGAGAAAGAGAATAATAAGAAGATACCAGTTATTTCGGCAGGTGGTATTTGGGATAAGGCAGATATAGAGAAGTTTTTGAAATTAGGTGCTTCAGGAGTGCAAATGGCTACAAGGTTTGTACCAACATATGAATGTGATGCATCTGATGAATTTAAAAATGCGTATATAAATGCTGATAAAGATAGTATTAAAATAATAAATAGTCCTGTAGGTATGCCAGGAAGAGCAATTTACAATAATTTTATAAAGCAGACAGAAAAGATTAAAAGCGAAGTACAGAAGTGCTATAATTGCATAAAAACATGTAATGTAGTTAATACACCATATTGCATTACAAAAGCATTAATAAATGCGGTTAATGGGAATATAAATGAAGCATTAATATTTTGTGGTAGTAATGTAGATAAAGTGAAAGAAATTGTATCTGTGCATGATTTGATGCAGGAATTAGTTGGATAGAATGATTAGAGGTGATAATATTAAGTTTGAAAAGTGTTAAACAAATTGTCTGAAAAGTGTTAAATAAAATACTTGAAAAGTGTTAAATGAAATGCTATAATTATCATATGGAGGTATAGATATGAGTTTAACAAACAAAGATTATAAAACAAGATTAATTGACGAAAAAATAAATAAATACTTAAAAATTTTTGGGGCAATTTCAATAGAAGGACCAAAATGGTGTGGAAAGACATGGACTTCTTTAAACCATTCAGAAAGTGTATCATATTTAACAGAAAGAGGACCTAGAGACTTAGCAAAAGTTGACCCGAAATATATTTTTAATGAAAAAAGACCACAATTAATAGATGAATGGCAACTTGTTCCTAGTATATGGGATTCTGTCAGACATGAATGTGACAGTTCAAAAGAAAAAGGAAAGTTTATACTTACTGGTTCTACATCTTTAAGTAAAGAACTTGAGGAAGAAGAGGTATTTCATTCTGGTACAGGAAGAATTGCTATGATGAGAATGCATCCAATGAGTTTGTTTGAGTCAGGTGATTCAACAGGAGATGTTTCGATTTCTGATATGTTATCTGGAAACGTAAAGTGTAAATATATTAGGAAGGTAGAATTAGATGAATTAGCAAGACTAATTATAAGAGGAGGTTGGCCTGCGAACATTGATATAGAAGATATAGATGTTATACCTAAGAGCTATATAGAATCAATTGTTACTAAAGATATTCATGAAAGAAAAGATAGAAAAAGAGATACTAATAAAATGAGAATGTTAATACGTTCATTAGCTAGAAATGAATCGACTGTTGCTGGAAATGATACATTAGTGAAGGATATTGAAGAATATGAAAGTGGCGAAGAGTTAATAGAAAGCAGGCAAACAATAGCAGATTATATAAGTGTATTGGAAAGTCTATATTTAATATGTAATCAGGAGGCTTTTAGCATAAATTATAGGTCATCTCAAAGGATAGGAAAATCTCCAAAAAGGCATCTTGTAGATCCATCTTTGGCATGTGCAAGCCTAGGATTAAGTGTAGAAAAGCTTTTAAATGATCATGAAACCTTTGGATTAATGTTTGAGTCATTGGTAGAAAGAGATTTAAGAATTTATATGGATTATTTAGATGGGCATTTATATCATTTTAGAGATAATGTTTCAGGAGATGAAGTGGATAGTATTATAGAATTTCCTAATGGAGATTATGCAGCAATTGAAATAAAGTTAAGTGATGGAAGTATAAATGATGCGAAGAAAAGTTTGCAGAATTTCTATAATAATGTAAAAAGAAAACCAAAATTTATGTGTATTATAGTTGGACACTATGAAGCTGTAATTCAAGATCCAGAAACAGGAATATATATAATTCCAATTACTTCATTAAAGCCATAAAGAGATATAATAAATGTAGGTGATGATATGAAGGAAAATATAAAATTTATACATTGTGCGGATATTCACTTAGGAGCTAATCCTTTTGAGATAAGTGAAAGATTTGAAGATATGGGAAAAGCCTTAGAGCAGGTATGTAATTTTGCATTAGATGAAAAGGTAGATTTTATTTTAATTGCAGGTGATTTTTTTCATAACAAGGTATTAAATCCAAAAACTTTGGAGCAAGCAATTACATTACTAGAAAAATTGAAAAATGCTAATATTCCAGTATTTCTCACAGAGGGAAATCATGATATGGAGACATATTCTAATGTATATAGTTGGTTGCAATTCTTATCATCAAGAAAATATATAAACTTGTTAAGACCGAATAAGAAGAAAAATGAGAAAATATTAAAAATGTGGGATGAGAAAGAAGGATGCATATATAATGCAGAATCAGCATATATAATTGGGCTCGGATATCCAGGAAGTACTGCAGGAAAATATATTAATAAAGTAAATGATGAGTTATCAGAACTAATAAAAAGTGGTGAATTAGAAGATAAACCTATTATTTGCATGTTACATACAGGAATAGATAGATTTTTAACAGAAGCGATGGCGGGTTTAAAGGAAAAGGAAATAGACCCATTGTTAAAAAAGGTAGATTATTTAGCTTTAGGACACATACATACAAGATATGAGAATATAGAAAAGCATTACTATAATCCGGGTTCTATTGAGTGCATAAGAATAACAGATAATCCATTTAATAAAGGTTTTTACTATATAAATATGAATACAAAAAATAGAAAAATAGATTCTGAATTTAAGATAGTAAAAACAAGAAATGCAATTGCTTTAGATATAAATGTAGAAGAGGCTAAAACGACAGAAGAATGTGAAGAAATCATATTAAATAAAGTGCAGAAAGAATATGAAGACAAATGTGGAGCAGGTTCAAAAATTATGTTACAATTAAAACTAAATGGAGATATAAAACAAGGTAGTTTGGATATAGATATAAGTAGGTTAAAGAAAAGTATAGCAAGCAAAATACCAATTTTACATCAAGAAATAATAAACTTGATTAGATATGTTAGTGAAGATGAAATAGTTATAGCATCAGATGTATCTAGGGAAGAAATTGATAAAATGGTGATTGAGAATAAAATAGAAAAAGCAGGATTTGAAAAAGAAAAAGTAAGTAAAATTTATAACATAATAGAAAAAATGAAAGAATACGGAGAAAAAGAAGTTATAGATATAGAAAACAGCTATGGAGAAGAAATTGAAAAGATGTTAGTGGATTTAGTAGATGAGTAAATTGGAAGGAAAAGATGTATGAAAATAAAAAGAGTAGAAGTGTCAAATGTTAAGTGTTATTCAGAAGCTCAATTTGATTTTGAAAATGGCATAAATTTTATAAGTGGTATAAATGGAGCGGGTAAAACATCAATTATTGAAAGTATCGGTTTTGCTTTATTTGACTATAAAATTGGAAAAAATGGGTTTAATACATATTTCATAAAAAGAGGAGAGAAAAAGGCTAGTGTACGTGTTGTTTTTGAAGATAAAGATTCACAAGAATACATTGTAGATAGAAAAATATCATTTGCGTCTAATAATAGTTGGGTTATAAAGGATTGTGAGACAGAAGAAGAGATAGTTTCAGGCGAAATAGATGTTTTAAATTGGTTGAAAGATCATCTTGGATTTTATAGAGATGATAATATTTCACAAATATATGAAAATATAATAAGTGTACCACAAGGAATGTTTACAAGTGCATTTTTAGATACTGCACAAAACAGAAAAAATAAATTTGATCCAATATTTAATTTAGAAGTATATAGAACTGTTTTTAAAAATACTGCGAGTCTTGAAAGTGGATTAAAAAGTAAGAAAATATACAAAGAAGCAGAACTTGGAAAATTAGATGTAAGAATTGAAATGCTTTCAAAAGATAAAGATGAACATACACAGTTAGAAAAGGAATTAGACTCAGTAAGAAAAATTAAGCAGGAAAAAGATGATGAATTTAAAAAAGTAAATGAAAAATATAAAGAAAAAAGTAAAATAAAAAATGAAATAACGAACCTTGAAGAGAACATTAAAATAGATAATGTAAAACAGGAAAATGTAAATAGACATATAGAAACTCTTAGTAAAAATCTGGAAATGTCTAGTAATGCTAAAAAATTGTTGGATGAAAATAAGCAAGGATATGATATATATAAGCAAGAAGAAGAAAAGCAAAAAGTATTGAAAAATAAGAAAAAAGAATATGATAAATTAATTGAAAAGAAAAATAGTTTAAATACCAATATAGATAAAAGCAAAACAGTTATTAATTTAAAAGATGGCAATAAAGAAAAAATAAAGAACGCAAATGAAATAATTAAAAATGAAATAAAAGAGTTAGATAAATTAATACAGGAAGATGAAAAGAAGTTAAATGAAAATTTATTAAAATTAGAACAGGAAAAAAGAGATGTTGAAGAATTAAAAGAAAAAGAATTAAAAGCAGAACAGGAAAGAATGTTGATAATAAAAAGCGATGGTGTGATACAGAGCTATAATGACAATATAAATAGATTGGAAAAATTAGTACAAAGAGAAAAAGAATTATTAAGCCTAAAAGCTGAGTTGGAAAATCAAATAAAAGAAAAGGCGAATATAGAAAAGGGAAAAAATGATGTAGAAGAAAATTTAAGTAAGCTAATTGCAAAATTAGAAAACTTAAATGAAAGTAAAAAAATTTCTAAAACAGGAATATGTCCATATTTAAAATCTGAATGTATTAATGTAAAGGGAAAAACGGTAGAAGAGTATGATTCAGAAATAGAAAATGTAAAAACTGAAATACAGCAGATAAAACAAAGAAAATTGGATATAGCAGAAAAGGAAAGAAAGATAGTTAAAGCAGAAGCGGAAATGCAAAATATGAGTGACAAAATTAAAGAAATAAATGATGCAAAAAACGAGATAGAAAAAATAAAAATTGAAATAGCAAAAAATAAAGAAAAAAATGAAAAATCACAAAAGGTAATTTATGATATTTTAGAATCTAATAAAATAGAAAAAGATTTAAAGAATATAGATGAATTAAAGAAATTAAGTCAAGAGAGACAAAAAGAATTTAATAAAAATGATAAAGAATACAATGTTATGAAAACAAAATTGGAAAACGTAAAAAAAGATAGAGATAAGAAGAACACTGAAATAGAAAAAAACAATGAGGAAATATCTAAGACAGAATTAGAAATTAAAAATGAGACAGAGGAGATTAATAAAAGGCGAGAGGAAATATCAGAAATAGATAAACAGCTAAAAGAATATGGCGGTCTTGAAGTTGAAATTGAACAAAA
>CANQHH010000053.1 GCA_947623615.1 uncultured Clostridia bacterium
TGTTACTTTTTCTACTGTTTTTTACATTGGCCCAAATTAATATTGCTGGACTAACTAAAAATACAATTATTAGAACAGAATATTTGTAAATTGTATTTTCTAAGAAAAAGAGTTGGGCAGAATTATTTGGAATAAGGCTCAGTACTAAAATGGCAAATGAAAATGCATATATTATTATAGGTAACCTTTTAGTATTGGTAATTTTGTTGAATATGCTAATAACAAAAGAAAGTATTATTGCTAAATATGACATTACAGATGTTATCCAAATTAGTAAAAATATAGAATCAGCACGCTGAAAAAATCGGCCAAACTCTATAAATCTTGAAGCTAAATAAAGTGGTAAGATTTCTTCTGTTGTCATAACGGCAGGGAATATGAATAACAACGTAGCAACACTAAGTAAAAGCCATATTCCTGAAATTATAACAGAACTGAAAGCGACAGTTTTAAATGATTTATTTTCTTGTAAGTTTGGAGGAATGAAATAAAGAAGGACAATTCCACCAAAAGCGAAAATGTTGCTAATACCACTAAAAAATGTAGCATAGAATCCGTTTCCAAGTATCGGTAATATTCTTTCAAATGTAAAATTTTCTAGGTTTGCAAAAAATATTGCAACTATGCTTATAAGGACAATAGGTATAGCTAATAAATTTGCTCTAACTATTGCAGTTGCACCAAGTCTATTACATATAACAGCTCCAATAATAAAAAGTATAACTAAAAGTATAACTGGAGTCCTTGGAAAATATATAATTTTCAAGTTTTCGCAAAACAGCCTAATAAGTAGGCTAGAAGAAAATAGAAAATATAATATAAATAATATTCCTATAGCATATTTGAAAATCTTTCCACCCACAAATTCAGAGATGTCTAGAATATCTAAACGAGGAAATTTCGAAAATAACTTACAAATAAAGTAAATTATAATTAAAATTAAAATACTTATATAAATAGTATTTAAAAGTGCTGATGAATTTGATGATGTTATAATATTTCGTGGTAAATTTAAAATAATGTGGTTTATCATTATGATAACAATTAAAAAGATTGCTTCTATAGTACCAATTCGATTTGTTGATGACATATTTACTCCTTTCTATATCTCCATTTCATGCTAATATGCTTTTGTGAATCTGTTTTCTTAGCGTTTAAATAATCAGGTCTTTTTTCGCGTTTCCATACAGGAGAAACAAAATATCCATTTCCTTCAGAATTTGTGGTAGGTGCATAAGGAACCATATATGGAACTCCGAAAGATTTTAAACTGCATAGAAGAGTTGCATATACAAAAATTCCAATACCTATTCCAAGGAAGCCAGAGATGTATGATAATATTAAAAATACGAATCTTGATATTCTTATGTGGAAACCAAATGAAAAATCAGGAACTGCAAATGAAGCTATACCAGTAAGAGCAACAACTATAATTAAAATAGGACTTACAATACCGGCACTAACAGCAGCCTGACCAAGAACTAAAGCTCCAACAATACCAATAGTTGAACCAAGAGGTGAGGGAACTCTTAAACCTGCCTCTCTTATTAATTCAAATGAAATTTCCATGACCAATATTTCGAAAATTACCGGAAATGGAACATTTTCACGTGATGCAAGAATTGTAAACAATAACTCTGTGGGTATTAGTTCCTGATGAAAATTTGTCATTGCTATATAAATAGCTGGCAATAGTAATGTAACAATCATAGAAAGTAATCTTAAAAATTTAAGAAAGTTTGCAAACTGAAATCTTAAATTAGTATCTTCAGGTGAAGATATGAAATCTATTAAGGTAGCAGGCATAATGAGTGCATAAGGGTTACCATTTACTAAAATTACGACTCTTCCTTCAAAAATGTGTTGTGTAGCATTATCAGGTCTTTCTGTAGATAAAATTTGAGGAATACTAAATTTGTTTGTTTCTTCTATTAATTGTTCCAACTGACCAGAAGAAAGTAGAGAATCTATTTCAAGATTATTAATTCTGTATTTTACTTCTGCTACTAAGTCATCATTAGCAATGTTTGAAAGATAACAAACTGCACATTGAGTTTTACTTATTTTACCTACTTTAATATTTTCAATTACGAGGTTTTCATTATTAACAATTCTTCTAATTAAAGAAGTGTTAGTCCTAATATTTTCTACAAATGCTTCTTGAGGTCCTTTTATAACAACTTCATTGTTAGGAGTGTCAATACTACGTTGTCTAAAACCCTTAACATCAATATCAAATGCAATATTTAGAGTATCAATAAATAAAGCACAATTTCCTGAGTTAACGCCCTCGAAAATACTACTAAATTCATTGATTTTTTTTACACTATTTTGAGGTAATAGGCAATTAGATATATAATTTACAATATCAAATCTTTTTACTTTTCTAACTGTAATGTTATTGGTAACAGCTTCTGAAAGTATACGTGTTTCGTCACTATCAGATGAATTAGCTTGATTTTTCATCATAAGTGGTTTTAATACATAATTATTAATTAAATCAGTATCTACCATTCCATCAATAAATAAAAGAAATGCTTTATATTGCCTGTTTCTAGCATTTAAGTTGAATTCACGTATGACGATATCACTGTTTATCATAGAATTGTATTTGGTTTTTACATATTCTAAATTAACGTCTAAACTTGGAAAAATATTTTTTATATCATCATTTTGATTTCCGGTCACCGTTTCTGAGAGTCGGTGGAAGGGTTATCTAGTAAATCTGGATTATCACTAACAGGACTATTTGATAATTCGAAATCGTAAGGAACCTCTTGATCCAGAAAAAAGATGTTTTTTAATATTTCTTTTATATTCATAATTATTAAATTTCCTTTTTCAAATATTTCTATATATAATTTCCCAAAAAAATAAAAATATGTATTTTGCTTTACATTTATTGCTGAAAATGATAAAATATCTAAATAATTATGAGAAAAAATATATTTGGCAAGAAGAGATTGGGAGGATGAAATGGAAGAAAAAATAGAAAATATAAAAAAGCTTGCTATTGCTGAAATAGAAAATTCATCAAATGAGAAAGAATTAAATGATGCGAAAATAAAATATTTAGGTAAAAAAGGTGAACTTACTGCATGTTTAAGAGGAATGGGAAGTTTAACTCCAGAAGAAAGACCGGTTATAGGTAATTTAGTAAATATAGTAAAAAATAAATTAGAAGAAATGATAGAAAAAAAAGAAGAAGAGTATAGAAAATTAGAGCTAGACAGAAAATTAAGAGAAGAAACAATAGATATTACATTACCTAGTACAAAAATAAAAAGAGGAAGTAAGCATCCTTTAAACAGAATCATTGAGGAAGTGGAAGATTTATTTGTTTCTATGGGATATGATGTTGTAACAGGACCTGAACTTGAAACAGATGAATATTGTTTTGAAAGATTAAATTTACCTAAAGGACATCCTGCAAGAGATATGCAAGATAGTTTCTATATTACTTCAGAATATTTGTTAAGAACGCAAACATCTGCTGTTCAAGCAAGGGCAATGATGGAAAATGAAGAAAAATCACCAATAAGAATTATATGTCCAGGAAAAACATATAGAAGAGATGATGATGCAACACATTCACATCAATTTAGTCAAGTAGAAGGATTGGTTATTGATAAAGATATATCATTAGCAGATTTAAAAGGAACATTAGAGGTATTTGTAAGAAAAATGTTAGGGGATAATTTACAGTTACGTTTCAGACCAAGTTATTTCCCATTTACAGAGCCATCTTATGAGGTTGATGTTAGTTGTTTTAAATGCGAAGGAAAAGGATGTAGTTTGTGCAAACAAACAGGTTGGATAGAAGTTTTAGGTTCAGGAATAGTTCATCCAAATGTATTAAAAATGAATGGATATGATCCAGAAAAATATAGTGGATTTGCATTTGGAACAGGATTAGATAGATTAGCAATGTTTAAATATGGAATTACAGATATACGTTTGTTATATAAAAATGATGTAAGATTTTTGAAGCAATTTGATAGATGTGATAGATAGGAGAAAATATTATGAAATTAAGTACAAATTTTGTGAAAGACTATGTGGATATAGATGTGGATGTTAAAACATTGGCAGAAGATATGACGAAAGTTGGAAATGAATATGATGAAGCAGGCAAGCTAATAAAGGCAACCAAACTTGTTATTGGAGAAGTAAAAGAATGTGAAATGCATCCAGATTCAGACCATTTGCATGTATGTAAGGTAGATGTTGGAGATAAAATATTAAATATAGTATGTGGTGCACCAAATGTACGTAAAGGATTAAAAGTAATAGTTGCTTTAGATGGAGCAGAGCTTCCAGGTGGAATTATAAAAAAAGGAATAATAAGAGGGCAAGAATCAAATGGAATGATATGCTCAATAGCTGAATTAGGTTTAGAAAATAAGTTTTTAGAAGAAAAAGATAAAACAGGAATTCATGAATTACCTTTAGATGCACCAGTTGGAGAAGATCCAATAAATTACATGAAAATGGACGATGAGGTAATAGATTTTGACTTAACGGCAAACCGTGGTGATTTATTAAGTATTTTAGGAATGGCTTATGAAATATCAGCTATATATGATAAAAAGGTTAAAGATATAGATTTATCTTATGATGAAAATAATGAAAATATAAATAAAGAATTTAAAGTAGAAGTAAATACTGAAAATTGTACAATGTTTTTAGCTAAAAAGGTAAAGAATATTAAAATAGAAGGAAGTCCAGATTTTATACGTAATAGATTAATTGCATCAGGAATTAGACCTATTAATAATGTTGTTGATATTAGTAACTATGTTATGCTAGAAACTGGTCAACCACTTCACTTTTATGATGCAGATACATTAAATGGTAAAATAGAAGTAAGGATGGCAAATGATAATGAAAAGCTAACAACATTAGATGGAATAGAAAGAGTTTTAAAAACCAGTGATATAGTTATTTCAGATGGAAATAAAGCAATAGGATTAGCAGGTGTAATGGGTGGTTTGGAAACAGAAATTACAGAGAATACAAAAAATGTAATTATAGAGTCAGCCATATTTAATCCTGTAAAAATAAGAATGACATCAAAGGACATTTTAAGAAGCGAAGCGAGTATACGTTTTGAAAAGGGATTAGATCCAAATAGAACATATATGGCAATAGAAAGAGCGTGCAATTTATTGCAAAAATATGCAAATGCGGAAGTGGTAGGCAATATTGCTAAATATGATGAAGAAAAATTAGAAAACAGAGAAATAGAGATAAGTTTTGAAAATATAAACAAAATCTTGGGAATGGAAATTGACAAAAAAGATATACTAGATGTATATAGAAGATTGGGATTTAGCTATAATTTAAAAGATGATGAAATTATAGTGGTTTCAGTTCCTAGAAGAAGAGGGGACATCACAATAAAAGAAGATTTGATAGAGGAAGTTGGACGTATTTATGGAGTAGACAATATAGTAGGAAAATTACCTAATATTCCACCAAAAGCAGGAAATTATGATAAAGTGACTAGAGGAATAAGAAATAAAATGGTAGATTTAGGTTTAAATGAGACTTTATCATATATTTTGGTAAATGAAAATGAAGCGAAGATGTTTACAAAAGATGATAAAGAAATAGCAATGTTGCTAGATCCGATGTCTGAAGACAGAAATACATTAAGAAATAGTATAATTCCATCTCTGTTAAAGATTTTTGAATATAATCGTGCAAGAAATGTTGAAGATGTTTCATTATTTGAAATAGGAAAAGCATTTTATAAAAAAAATGAAGAATATGGTGAAAATACATATATATCAGCGCTTATGACCGGAAACTATTATTTAGGAATAGAAAATAAGAAAAAAGTAAACTTCTATATTATAAAAGGAATAGTAGAGGAATTATTGGATTACTTAGGATATTCAGGAAGATATAGTTTTGTAGTAAAAGAAGATAAAATGCCGGATGAATTACATCCAGGTCAAAGTGCATTAATATCTGTAAACAATGATGTTGTTGGAATAATAGGAAGAGTACATCCAAGAGTTTTGAAAGATGATGTGTATGTATTTGAAATCAATTTAGATAAGTTACTAGCTAAAAAAGTAGGAAAAATGAAATATAAAGAAATTTCAAAATATCCAAGTGTAAAAAAAGACTTAGCATTAGTAGTAGATAAAGAAAAGGAAGCACAGGAAATATCTTTAGTAATAAAGAAATTTGCAGGATCTCTACTTAGCGATATAGAGGTGTTTGATGTATATGAAGGCAAAGGAATTCCAGAAGGAAAGAAAAGCATTGCATATTCGTTAACATTTGAAAAATCAGATAGAACTTTAACAGATGAAGAGATAAATATTGCTATGGAAAAAATTATACAAGGTGCTGAGAAAAAAATAGGTGCTATGTTAAGAAAATAATTGATATAAATAAAAAAGTATGTTATATTACATATATAAAATAAAGATGGAGGCAAAAAAATGTCAAAAAAGAAACAAGATATAGGAAGAATAATAACAAAGGTAGTTGCAGCTATACTTGCATTATTAATGGTGTTTGGTGTTGCAGGTTCATTAATTTATTACTTAATAGCTGCATAAAAAAGGAGATATATGGAAAATTTATCAATTAATTTTAATAATATAATGCAAAATATTACAGAATATTTTACAGATATATATTATCATCCGTTTAAATCTATAATATTTATTTTGGATTTATTGATTGTTTGTTATATAATATATAAATTTGTAGAATCTGCAAGACATTCTCGAGTTTGGCAACTATTAAAAGGAATAGTTTTAATTATACTAATAACTATATTAAGTAATGTTTTGCAATTTAAAATATTAAATTATATATTAACTGTATTTATGCCGTATGGAGTAATTGCGATGATTGTAATTTTTCAACCTGAACTTCGAAGAATGTTAGAGCAATTAGGAACAAATAAATTTACAAAATATTTTGGGGTAGGAATGGAAAAAGACTTAGCTACTAAAACAAAAGAAGATATATATAAAATTGTTATTGCAGCCAAAGAGCTTTCTAATGAAAAGGTTGGAGGACTAATTGTAATTGAAAGAGAAATACAATTAGATGATATAATGGAATCAGGTGTTAAAGTTGGAGCAGATGTTTCACCACAATTATTGGTAAATCTTTTTGTACCTAAAACTCCGTTACATGATGGTGCAGTTATAATCAGCAATAACAAAATAGAAGCAGCAGCATGTATTTTACCTTTAGCAGATGATAAAGAAATAGCAAATGGCTTAGGAACTAGACATAGAGCTGCTATTGGAATATCAAGAGAAACAGATGCAATTGCAGTTGTAATATCTGAGGAAACAGGTAAAATTTCTGTTGCTAAGGATGGAACTTTGATAGCAGATTTAAAAGAAGAAGCTTTGAAAAATATTTTAATAAAGCATGTTGTAAATAAAAGATTTGGAGATGAAAATCGTAAAAACTTACCACGTTTTCAGAAAGGAAAACTAAAAAAGGATGAGAAACATAAAACTAACAATTGAATACGATGGAAAAGACTTTGGAGGATGGCAAAAACAACGAAATAAGCTTAATATACAAGGAGAAATAGAAAAAGTAATAGAAAAAATTACAAAAGAAACAATAGAATTAAATGCATCAGGCAGGACTGATGCAGGTGTGCATGCATTAGGGCAGGTGGCAAATTTTAAAACCAATAGTAATATTCCGATAGAAAAAATTGCTATAGCAATAAATTCACAAATAAAAAACTCTATAAGAATTGTAAAGGCAGAAGAGGTGGATGAAGAGTTTCATAGCAGATATAAATGCAAAAGGAAAACATATAGATATATAATAAATAATTCGGAATATGGTAGTGCTGTTTACAGAAATATGGAATATCATATACCAATAAAGTTGGATGTAAATAAAATGGAAGAAGCTATAAAATACTTTGTAGGCGAGCATGACTTTAAAGCATTCAAATCATCAGGAACAAGTAGTAAAAGTAGTGTGAGAACGATATATAAGGCAGAAATTATAAAATTAGATTCAAATAGAATTGCAATAGAACTTACTGGAAATGGTTTTTTATATAATATGGTTAGAATTATATCAGGAACATTAGTAGATGTTGGTATAGGGAAAATATCTCCAGATTCAATTCCACAAATTATAGAGGAAAAAGATAGGACAAAAGCTGGAAAAACTTTGCCACCACAAGGTCTATTTTTAGTAAGAGTTGAATATTAATAAAAATGTAACAAATAATAATATGATTACATAAAATATACAAAAAGTAAAAAAGGAGAAAATTTATGAACATATTATTATTAGCCTTTGCATTACCAGTTGCAGTAGTAATTTTATCTATAGTATTACAGAAGATTTTAAGATCTCCGATACTAGTTTCAGCAACTTTTTTTGCTATATTTTTGATTGTTACATATGCAGTATTTGACTCATCTTTTTTGATATTTACAATATTATATACAATTTTATCATATGTCACAGCAATATTGGTTAGATTAGTTTGTAATATTATATCTAGGCTTAATATGAATAGAATAATAAACACAAATGAACTTGTAAATACCAATACAAATAATGCTTTAAATAATGGTAATTGTGGGCGTTGTAATAGAAGATATTAAACAAAAAGACAAATGTTACAGTAATATTACAACAATATTAAATTTCTATTACAGAAATCTAATATTGTTGTTTTTTTGTATATATTGTTGTACAATTAATATTAATGATGATATTTTGTCAAAATAAGGAGGAAATATAAAA
>CANQHH010000054.1 GCA_947623615.1 uncultured Clostridia bacterium
TATTAATGAAAATGTATTAATTCCACAGCCAGATACGGAAATATTGGTAGAAGAAGTTTTGAATAGATTGAAGGAAAAAAATGGTGAAATTGATATATTAGATTTATGTACTGGAAGCGGGATAATAGCAATTTCACTAGCTAAATATGGTGGAGAAAATTTGAATATATATGCAACTGATATTAGTAAAGATGCTATAGATGTTGCTAAAAAAAATGCAAAGTTAAATAATGTTAAAGTTGATTTTATAGTATCAGACATGTTTGAAAATATACCTAATAAAAAGTTTGATATAATAGTATCTAATCCTCCATATATAGAAGAAGAAATAATTTATAAGTTATCTAAAGAAGTTCAAAATGAACCATATATTGCGTTAAATGGTGGAAAAGATGGACTTTATTTTTATAAGAATATATCAAAAAATGCAGATATGTTTTTGAAAGAGGATGGAGAAATATTTTTAGAAATAGGGTATAATCAAAGGGAAAGTGTAACTTTACTATTTAAAAATAATAAAGTCACCTGTATAAAGGATTTAGCAGGAAATGATAGAGTATTAAAAATAGAAAAGAAAGGAAAATAATATGTCGTTTTCTACAGATGTAAAAGAAGAATTAAGTAAACTAAATAATTTGGCTAATAAAAAATGTGTTAAAATAGAATTTTTGGGCTATGCAATGAGTACTAACTTATCAATTTCAAATGGAAAATTAAGATTTTCAACAGAAAGTGAATATAACATAAATAGGTTTGGAAAACTGCTAAAAAACTTGGATGCGAATGATTATGAAATAGAGTTACAAGGAAGAAATTATGTTATTACATCTAAAAATCAGAAAATTTTAGAGGAAGGAATTGATATAAAAACAGAAAGTGAAGAAAAAGCTTTGGTAAGAGGATGTTTTTTAGGTAGTGGCTCTATAAATAATCCTGAAAAAAAGTATCATATGCAGGTTATATTTAAGTATAAAAAAGACGCGTTACTAATTTTAGAAATATTGAAAAAATATAGTATAAATCTTAAATTACTGGAAAAGACTAAAGATTATTTTGTTTATTCAAAAGATGGGGAAGAGATATCAAAATTTTTAGCTTTTATTGGTGCTAGTGCATCAGTATTGAAATTTGAAGATATTCGAGTTTATAGAGATATGAGAAACAACATAAATAGAATAGTAAATTGTGAGACTGCAAACTTAAGTAAAACTGTAAATGCATCATTAAAGCAAATTGAAGCTATTAAAATAATCCAAGAAAAAGGAAAGTTTATGCAATTATCAGAAAATCTGCAAGAAATAGCTAAATTGAGATTAGAAAATCCCGAGGTATCACTTGTTGAATTAGGAAAAATGTTAAATCCGCCTATTGGAAAGTCAGGTGTAAATCATAGACTAAATGCTTTAATAAAAATTGCGGAGGAAGAAAAATGAACACAAAAAATATTGGAATATATGTACATATACCATTTTGTAAAAGTAAATGTAAATATTGTGATTTTAAGTCATATTCTAAAAAAGAGAATATTATAGATGAATATATAAAATGGGTAAATTTTGAACTTGAAACAATAGGAATAACAAACAAAAATGATTTTGAAGAAGGAAAAGATAAATTAGCTATTGTTGATACAATATATATCGGTGGAGGAACACCATCTTTTATAGATGAAAAGTATATAGCTGAAATAATGGAAACAATAAAATCAAACTATAATATAATTGATTGTCCAGAGGTTACAATAGAAGTAAATCCTGGGACTGTTACAGAAAATAAGTTAAAAAAATATATAGAATGTGGCATAAATAGGCTTAGTATAGGACTCCAAACATGTAATGATATACTTTTACAAAAAATAGGAAGAATACACAAATATGAGGATTTTGAAAGTACATATAAATTAGCAAGAAAGGTAGGCTTTAAAAATATAAATGTAGATTTGATGATTGGGCTACCAGAACAAACAATTTTAGATATAAAAGATAGTTTAAATAAAGTTATACAATGTAATCCTGAGCATATTTCTGTTTATTCTTTAATTTTAGAAGAGGGAACACCACTATTTGATGAAGTTGCTAATAAAAAGGTAGAGTTAGTGGATGAAGAAGAAGAAAGGAAAATGTATTGGGAAGTTAAAAAGATTTTGCGAGATAATGGGTATGAACATTATGAGATTTCTAATTTTGCGAAACCTAATTGCTATTCAAAACATAATTGGAATTGTTGGAATCAGGAAGAGTATGTAGGAGTAGGTGTTTCTGCACATTCATATACCAATAGTGTAAGATATTCTAATATAGATGAAATTGAAAAGTATATACAAAATTATAGATTAGGTGATGATATATATAATCTTGTATTTCATGAAAAGCAGGATAAAAGAGGTAAAATGAATGAATATATGATATTAGGACTCAGGAAAATAGAAGGAATACATATTAAGAAATTTGAAGAAAAATTCTTGGAAAATCCAGTAGAATTATATAAAGAAGAATTGGAAGATTTAATGAAAAAAGAATTGATAGTAGTTGATAATGAAAATATTAGATTAACAGACAAAGGGTTAGATTTTGCTAATATTGTGTGGGAAGCGTTTATATAGAAATTGATTTTAAATGCTTGCAAAACATGAAATTAAACAAAAGTATGCCAAGAGCTATAAGCTCAAAAGCATACTTTTATTTAATACCTAATAATTTATTAGCTTCTTCTTGTGATAAATAATTGTATTTTACCATATCAGAAATAACTTTTTCTTGTCTGCTTTTAGTAAGTTCTGGATGTGCAGTAGGAGCATAAACGCTAGGAGCATTTGGAATTCCAGCCATCATTGTGCAATCATATAAAGTCATATCTTCTGGTTCTATATCTAAATATCCGTTGCAAGCTTCTTTTATTCCATAATATCCGTCGCCAAAATAAATAGTATTAATATATAATTCTAAAATTTCATCTTTAGAATAATTTTTTTCTAAATCATAAGCAGCAAAAATTTCGGCTATTTTACGTACTCCAGCATTTTTCTCTGTGATGAAAAATATATTTTTGGCAACCTGTTGGGTAATTGTACTACCACCCTCTAATAAACTAAAATTTGTAATGTTTCTCCATAAAGCTCGTCCAATTGCAATAGCATCAATTGCTCCATGCTCTTTAAATCTGTGATCTTCAACCGCAATAATTGCATTGGGATAAGCAGGTGGCAAGTCTTTTAGTTTAACATAATTTGGGTCATTTCTTATTTCTTTTATAGTTTCACTCATACTATGTTCGGCTATTACATCTTCATACATTTTTTTTCCATTAAGAATAAAAACGGCAATAAGTATTATGAGTGCAATAACCATGAATAAAAATATTCGTTTTATATACCTCATTTAATCACCAAATAGTCCCTTTCATTTATAATTGTATAGCAAAATAATATATAAAGCTATTGATAAAAAGTTAATAAATTATTAAAATTTTATTAATATATAGATAAGAACAAATTAAAGAAATCTTATTTACTTACTAACATAGGTCCAATATTTGTGACTGTACCAGCTCCAAGGGTTAATACTATATCATTTTCATCTGCATTTGATATCTTCAAATACATGTAGATATATAGCTTTTTTACCGAATTCAATAACTCTATTTACCAAGTCTTTAGAAGTTATATTGTATGTATTATTTTCTCTAGCAGCATAAATATCGGTAATTATTATATTATCAAAATTTAATAAAGCGTGAGCAAAATCATCTAATAAATTTTTGGTTCTGCTGTATGTGTGTGGTTGAAAAATAACCCAAGATTGGTTATATTTTTTTTGCTTTAAAGCATTAGCAGTTGCAACAATTTCAGTAGGGTGATGACCATAATCATCATAAACAGATATATTATTGAAACTGCCTTTATATTCAAACCTTCTGTGTGCTCCTGAATATTTTGAAAGAGCGGATTTTATAACATTTTTGTCAATTCCGTAATAATGGCACAAACTTAAACATGCAAGAGAATTAAGCACATTATGTATGCCAGGAACAGACAATTGTATTTCTGTATAAGGTTCATTATTATAATATACTTCGAAACTAGGAAAGCCATTATTGTCGAAAGTTATATTTTTTGCAACAAAATCAGCATCTGTGTTATTAATTCCATAAGATAAAACGTTAGCATTAGTAGTTTTTGAAAGTTTAACACAGTTCTCATCATCATAATTTGTAACCAATAAACCATTATCAGGTAATAATTTTATATATTTTTCAAAAGATTTTACAATATTTTCAAAAGTGCCAAAATAATCAAGATGATCATTATCGATGTTTAATATTATTTCAGTTTTAGGAAATAGTTTTAAATAGCTTTCTACATATTCACATGCTTCTATTATAAAATATTCGCTATTTCCAACTCTATAATTTCCGTCTAATTGTTTTAAATATGCACCAACCTGAATAGAAGGATCTTTACAAGCCTCTAAAAAGCATAAAGAAACCATAGAGGTAGTGGTTGTTTTTCCATGTGTTCCAGATATACAGATAGTATCATCAAATGCTTTGGAAAGCATGCCAAGAAAAGTACCCCTTTCAATAGTAGGTATATTAAGTTCTTTTGCTGAAACAAGTTCTTCATCATCTTTTCTTATAGCAGCACTATAAACTACAACATCAGCATCTTTTAAAATATTTACGTCATGACCTATTGTAACAGTAATACCGTTTTGTAGTAATTTTTCTGTATTTTCAGAACGTGAAGTGTCAGAGCCAGTAACAGTAAAACCCCAGTTTTTTAAAATTTCTGCGATTCCACTCATACTAACTCCACCGATTCCAATCATATGTACGTGTTTGTATTGTTTTAATTCTTCAATATTTGCCATTTAAAAACATTCCTTTCAGTTTTATTCATGTATTATAAACATAAAATATTATATACTTTTTAAGAGAAATATTCAATACTTAGACAATATAATATATGAATAAAAAAATTAAATGTTAATAAGAAAAAATAAATAAAGATTAAATTTGTAAAAATAAGAAGGAAAAAAATTTTTTTTGACGAATAAAATAAATGTACATATATACATAGATATAGTAATAGATGTACAAATATATTTAACTTTGGAAGGCGGTGCGCAAAATGCAAATAACAGATGTACGTTTAAGAAAAGTAAATTCAGAGAACAGAATGAAAGCTGTTGCTTCTGTAACATTCGATAACGAGTTCGTAGTACACGATATAAAAGTTATCGAGAGTCAAGATGGACCATTTATTGCTATGCCAAGCAGAAAAACTCCAAACGGAGACTTCAAGGACATAGCTCATCCAATTAATCCTGAGACAAGAGAGAAAATTCAAAAAGCTATATTAGAAGCTTATGAAGCTCCAGAGACTGAAACACATTCAGAATCAGCAGAGTAATAAATAAAGAGGCGTTGTGATAACGTCTCTTTTTAAGCTTTAAGCATAAAAACTAAAACCACCTCCCTTAAAAGATAAGGGAGGTGGCACCCATACTTGATGCTTAGTGAATAATTATTTCACTTTAGCATCAAGTAGGGTGAGGATATTATCTATCACCATGAGAGACGCAAGGCTCTCAATGGTGAATGTGGCTTTAATAAGCCACTTTTTCTTTCTCGATATTCCTTGAGAGATATCAAGAACCACCTTCACATCTGGCAACGAAGCTGCCAGATTGAATGTACTGCAAAAGCTTGCCACTTCTGAAGTATTTTCTATCCTTTCGATCTTGGTAATAAGATCACCAAGAAAGATCAGGCTAGAATTCTTTTTGTTGTAATGAACGGTACAACCTAAATACCGTTCATTTTTTAAAAATGTCAGAACTTCTTCTGTAGGTTCGGCTGTCGTAGACAGCCAAAATTCTCTTGTTGTCGTTTCCATAAAGTCCTCCTTTTTTTTTTCAACGACATTGTGACCGAAGTGTCACTATAATAATTATATCATAAAAATGGTAAAAAATGAACCAAAATTGGGAAAATCTATTTACAATCTTAAAAATAAATGATAGAATGTGTATTGCATAAAGGAAAAAATTGTGAAATTTTGAGTTTATAGTATTAAAAATAGATTTGTAATATTGTTACCATGGTAAAATAAATGATGGAGGCTGAAACACAGATGGCTGTAAGAGAGAGAGAGAGAGAGAGCAATATTTTTAGAAAAACAAAACATAAAAATAAACTGGGGTGAAGAAGGCCTTTATTAAGTATATCAAAAACACAGACTATATAAAAATTAAAATATAGTCTGTGTTTTTTGCATAAAAAGACATTGAAAAATTTAATTATAAATGATAAAATAACAATGTGTTTAAGAAAAAAATATAAAATTTTGATTTTAATATTTTAATATTATAAATATAAATTTAAGTAGAAAGGGGGCAGGATTGCAAAAAATAAAAAAGTAAAAAATAAAATGTAAAATTTAAGGAGGAATTTTAATGAAAAGCAAAAAAAGTATTATAAGCATTTTAATTGTAGCAGTTATGTTTTTAAACTTACTTGCTGTAAGAGTAAATGCAGCAGGAGTAGTAGAAGTTGAAGATGCACAAAAATTAAAAGAAGCTTTCACTTCAGCAGAAGATGGAACAATTATCAAATTAAAAAATGAAATAAACGTAGAAGATGCAATAGATGTTACTTTAGATAATAATGTAAGTGTTACTCTTGATTTAAATGGACAAAAATTAACAGGAGCAACAGGTGAAAACAAACGTATTTTAAACCTTAGAAAAGGTTCATTAACAATACAAAATGGAACTATTGAAAGAGAAGCTAATACATCAAATGATGCAAGTATGCTTTATGTATATGGAGCATCAGAGGATAATGGAGATAAATCAACTTTAACAATTGCAGAAGATGTTAAAATAACAGGTGATTCTCTTATAACAGTAAGTAGTTCAGGTGATGCAAACTATGGAACAACATTAAATGTTAAAGGAACATTAGAAAGTACAGCACCAGCAGGTTCTCAAGAAGAAATTACAAAAGATTGTATAGTAGTTCTTGGTACAATAAAAAAAGGAAATGTTAAAGTAAATGTTGAAGGTGCAACATTAACAAGTGTAGGTGGAGCAGGAATTTACCAAGCAGGTCTTTCTACAGTAGATGTTAAAAACTCAACAGTAAAAGGTTTATCAGGAATCATTTCAAAATCAGGAGCATTAAATTTAACAAATGCAACAGTAGAAGGTACAGGTGAAGCAAAAGCAGGTCAAGTAAATGGAGATGGATATACTCCAACAGGTGCTGCAATCCAAATAGAATCAAATAAAGCTTATGCTGGTAATGTAGATCTTACAATAAATGGTGGAACATACACAAGCCAAAACAATGCAGCAATAGAAGAATATGGTAATGATGATACTGATCAAATAAAAGGTATAAAAATAGAAGACGGAACATTTGAAGCAGAGGTATCTAAAGGAGATTCAAAACAAAAGAAAGCAATAGAATTATCTGAAGCTTTAAAAGCAGATGAAAAAGGACAAAAATTTGTTGAAGGTGGCACATTTGTACCAGCTATAGACAAACAAGATACCAGTTTAGCTGATAACGTAATTGTTAATGAACAAACAGGAGAAACAATTAAAAAAGCTTCTGCAAGAACAATAACAGATAAAGAATCAGCAAATCCTACAGAAGGACCAATAGTTGCTCCAGAGATAACACCAGAAAACCAAAATGGAGATATTACTGTAAAATTTGATGAGTTAAAATTAAACTGGGTAGCAGCAAATGACCCAGGTTCAGCTGAACCTAGACCACAAAACGGATGGTTCGTAGGAGTAAGAGTTATAGCACCATTTGATGATGCTGATAAATTAAAAGAAGTTACATTTACAGCTGTAAATCACGGAAATGGAAAAATAACAGAAGTTAAAAAAGGAGAAGTTGATGAACAACAAATAGATCTATGGATTTATGTTGATCAAGCTATATTAGATGAGCATAAAACAGAAGCTAATTGGGAATTATTAACAGCAGATTTCAATTGGGAAGAAGGAAATACTCAAAAAGTTTCAGTTGTAATAGATGGTACACAAACAACACTTGAAGATACAAAGAGCAGAATGGTTACAGTTACAGTAGGTGATGCAAAATTCACATTAGAAAAAAATAAAGATAAATTCCCTTCAAGCTTAACAGAGGAAGAAAAAGCAAAATTAGATGAAATAACAGCTAAAGAAGGATATACAATTGATTATTATGAGAAATTAGTTGCAGATGAATCATATGAGCAATTTAATGCAGATGAAGCATTAACAGAAGATGTTACATTAAGACCACATTATAAAATAAATACATACACAGTAACAATAGATGGAGTTGCTTATCAAGTAGAATATGGAAAAACATTAAAAGATATACCAGACTATGCTAAATTAATAGTAAAAGAAGGATATACATTTAAAGGATTTAAAGGTGAAAACGGATATGTTAGCGTTGATGAATTAATAAAAGGTGATTTAACATTAACAACAGATTTTGAAAT
>CANQHH010000055.1 GCA_947623615.1 uncultured Clostridia bacterium
GTATTTCATAAATTAAGTCAAGAAGATATTAGACAAATTATTGACATTATGCTAAATCAGGTTCAAAATAGATTGAAATTGCAAGATATTAATATAGAATTTGATGATACAGTTAAAGATTTTATTGCAAATAAGGGAATTGATGTTAATTATGGGGCTCGTCCACTAAGAAGAGCAATACAAAGTAACATAGAAGATAGAATAGCAGAATATATATTAGATGGAGTTATTAAGCCTAAGAAAAAGATAAAATTAATAGCAGAAGAAGATGATATAAAAATAGGATAAGTGGAGGAATTATGTTAGAGTTAAAGAAAATTACTAAAACTTATGAGAGCGGAGATGAAAAAGTAGAAGCCCTAAAAGGTGTAAGTATACAGTTTAGGGAATCGGAATTTGTATCTATATTAGGGCAAAGTGGTTGTGGAAAGACCACTCTGCTTAATATTATAGGTGGCTTAGACAGATATACAACAGGAGATTTAATTATTAACGGTAAATCAACTAAAGACTTTAAAGACAGAGATTGGGATGCTTATAGAAATTATTCTGTAGGGTTTGTTTTTCAAAGCTATAATTTAATTAGCCATCAAACTGTACTTTCAAATGTAGAACTTGCATTAACAATTTCAGGTGTTTCTAAAAAAGAGAGAAAAGCAAGAGCAATAAAGGCTTTAGAAGAAGTTGGATTAAAAGATCAAATACATAAAAAGCCAAATCAGTTATCAGGTGGACAAATGCAAAGGGTTGCTATAGCAAGGGCTTTAGTAAATAATCCAGATATAATTCTAGCAGATGAACCAACTGGAGCATTAGATACAAAAACAAGTGTCCAAGTAATGGAAATTTTAAAGAAAATTTCAAAAAATAAATTGATTATTATGGTAACTCATAATCCAGAACTAGCAGAAAAATATTCTAGTAGAATTATTAGAATTTTAGATGGACAGATTACAGATGATTCTAATCCATACAATGAACCTAAGAAAGAAACTGAGGAAAAGTCTAAAGAAAAAAGAAAAACATCTATGAAATTTTTTACAGCTTTTAGATTAAGTTTGAATAATCTTATGACTAAAAAGGGTAGAACTATTTTAACATCCTTTGCAGGAAGTATAGGAATAATAGGAATTGCTTTAATTCTAGCAATTTCAACAGGAGTACAAAATTACATTGATAGGGTGGAAGAAGAGACACTGTCATCGTATCCTATAACAATAGAGCAATCTACTATAGATATGTCAAGCATGGTGGAAAATCTAATGGGAGAAGGTGAAGATGATGGTACCGAAAGAGAAGATGGAAAAATATATTCTTCAGATATTATGAACGAATTGCTAACAACATTATCAAGTAAAGTTGAAACAAATAACTTGAAGGAGTTAAAGAAATATATTGAGGAAACCGATAATGAAATAAAAAATAATAGTAATAGTATACAATATAGTTATAATTTGAATATTAATTTATATAAACCTGATACTAAAGATGGCATTGTTAGAGTAAATCCAAGTACTGTAATGGATGCTATGGGAATGGGAGATTTGTTAGATGCTAGAAACAACGCTAGTTTTATGGGAATAACAGCATCACCAGCAATGACAAGTCAAAATGATGTATGGACAGAAATGTTAGATAATGAAGATTTATTGAAATCACAATATGACCTACTTGCAGGAAAGTGGCCTAGCAAATATAATGAAGTTGTTTTAATAGTAGGTGACAATAATGAAATAAGCGATTATGCACTATATAGTTTAGGATTGAAAGACCAAGATGAAATTAAAGAAAAATTAGACGACATAGAAGATGGAAAGGAAATAAAAGAATCCAAAAGCACATCTTATACATACGATGAAATTTTAGATTTATCATATAAACTAATTTTAAATTCAGATTATTACAAAAAGGAAAATGGAGTTTGGCTAGATAAATCTGAAGATGAGAAGTTTATGAAAGATAAAATAAAGAAGGCAGAGGAAATTAAGGTAGTTGGAATTATAAGACAAAATGAGCAATCAGTTGCAATGGGAATGACAGGAGGAATAGGATATACAAAAGAATTGAAAGAATATGTTATAAATAAGTCTAACAAAACTGAAATTGTAAAAGAGCAAAAAAAGGATAAAGATACTAACATTTTTTCAGGATTGAAATTCCCAACTGAAGAAGAAAAAAATAAAACTTTTGATTATAATTCTTTATCAGATGAACAAAAATTTGCAATGACACAATTAAGTAGTGAACAAATTGCAGAACTTATGGAAGTATATTCAGAAAATAAAAATGCAAGTTATGAAGGAAATTTGGAGAAATTAGGTGCAATAAACTTAAAAGATCCATCATCTATAAACATATATCCAAAAGATTTTGATTCAAAAGATAGAATATCGCAGGCAATAGAAGATTATAACCAGATGCAAAAAGATAAAGGCAAAGAGGAAAATACAATAAATTATACAGATATAATAGGTGTTATGATGAAATCTGTAAGTCAGATTATAAACACAATTAGTTATGTGTTGATTGCATTTGTTGCAATTTCATTGATTGTTTCATCTATAATGATAGGAATTATAACATATATTTCTGTATTAGAGAGAACGAAAGAAATTGGTATATTAAGAGCAATAGGTGCATCTAAAAAGGATATTTCAAGAGTGTTTAATGCTGAAACCTTAATTATAGGTCTGATATCAGGATTAATAGGTATTGGAGTAACGGTATTACTTACAATTCCAATAAATAATATTATTTATTCAATAACAGGAGTTACAATAACGACAACAGTACCTTTTGTGGCTGGAGTAGCATTAGTTATAATTAGTGTTATTTTAACAATTATTGGAGGTTTAATACCAGCTAAACTAGCAAGCAAAAAAGATCCTGTTATAGCATTAAGAACAGAATAAAAAAAACGAATTTTGCAATATGTACAGGTTTAGGAAATATAACTTTGTTGCATAGAAAAATAAAAAACACGAATACAGCCGTGTTTTTTATTTTTTCGAATTTGACAAAAATAATAAAAAATAGTATAATTGTTAGCAGTTGTTACCAAAATAGGTAAAGAAGAGATTTATATATGAAATTAATATAAAAAAATTAAGAGATTATAAATTATGGAACGGAAAATTATAAAAGTATTTTTTAGTGTATAGTATGTTTAAAGGGCGATTATTAAACATATTAGTTTTTGTGATATTTTTATAAAATTTTTAAGTAGTTTATGATATTAAACTACTTTTTCTATTTAGTAATCATATATAAATTAAAATATAGAAAGGAAGGGAAAATGAGCGAGAAGAAAAATAACAATGAGAGCGTAGCAAAAAAAAGAGAAGGAGGTAGAACTAGCAGAGGAAAAGCTGATAAGAAGGTAGAGACAGCACAAAATGTTGTATCAGCTGAGAAGCAATCAAGGAGAGGTAAAAGTGATAAACTAATGGAAGAGAGGAGAAAAATTCCTAGAAGAACAAACACATCTCCAAAATTTGAATTTAAAAAAGATAATTTAAAAATTATTCCATTAGGTGGATTAGATGAAATAGGTAAGAATATAACAGTTTTTGAATATGATAATGAAATTGTTTTAGTAGATTGCGGATTAGAATTTCCAGAAGATGATATGTTAGGTGTAGATTTAGTAATACCTGATATAACATATTTGGAAAAGAATAAAGAGAAAATAAAGGGATTAGTAATTACACATGGTCATGAGGACCATATAGGCTCTATACCATATATATTAAGGCAAATTAATATACCAATTTATGCAACTAAGTTAACACTTGGTTTAATAAAAAATAAATTAGAAGAGCATAAATTACTTTCAAGTACTAAATTAGTAACTGTTGAGCAAGGGCAAACAGTTCATTTTGGAAATATTAGAGTTGAATTTATAACAAGTAACCATAGTATACCTGATTCAGTAATGTTAGCAATTCATACTCCAGTTGGTACAGTACTTCATACAGGAGATTTTAAAATAGATTATACTCCAATAGATGATCAAATGATGGATTTAGGTAGAATTGCAGAATTAGGAAATAAAGGTATTTTGGCATTACTTTCAGATAGTACAAATGCAGAAAGAAAAGGTTTTACTATGTCTGAGAGTTCTGTAGGAGAGGTTTTTGATAAACTATTTTTAAATAATAGGAAAAGAATAGTTGTTGCAACATTTGCATCAAATGTTCATAGAGTTCAGCAAATAGTAAATTCTGCTGTGAAAAATGGTAGAAAAATAGCAGTTTGTGGTAGAAGTATGATAAATATGATTGAAACATCTAAAGAGTTAGGGTATATTAAAGCACCAGAAAACATATTTATTGATATTGATATGATAAAAAATTATACAGATGAGCAATTAGTAATTATTACTACAGGAAGTCAAGGTGAAACTATGTCTGCATTAACAAGAATGGCTGCAGGAGAGCATAAAAAAGTAGTTATAACACCAAATGATATGGTAATAATATCAGCTAATCCAATACCTGGTAATGAAAAATTAGTTTCAAATGTTATAAATGATTTAATGCAAATTGGAGCAGAAGTTATATATAATGCTTTAGAGGATATACATGTTTCAGGACATGCATGTCAAGAAGAGCAAAAATTAATATTAGCACTTGCAAGACCAAAGTTTTTTATACCAGTTCATGGGGAATACAGACAATTGAGAGCTCATGCGGAAACAGCTAAAAAGATGGGAATTCCGCCAGAAAATATATTTTTATTAAAAAATGGTAAAGTATTAGAATTAAATAAAAAAGAGGCTAAAATCACTACTTCAGTACCAGCAGGAAAAATATTAGTTGATGGTTTAGGTATAGGTGACGTAGGAAATATAGTTTTAAGAGATAGACAACATTTATCTCAAGATGGATTAATAGTTATTGTAATGACAATGGATTCAAGTACAGGAGAGATAGTTTCAGGACCTGATGTGGTATCAAGAGGTTTTGTTTATGTTAGAGAATCTGAAAATTTAATGGAAGATGTAAAAAGAGAAATACGAAATGAAGTTAGAGCATTTGAAGAATATGGAGTACGTGACTGGGCAACAATAAAAACTACTTTAAAAGATAGTTTAAGAGATTATATTTTCCAAAAAACAAAACGTAACCCAATGATTTTGCCAATAATAATGGAAGTTTAACAAAAAGCAGGAATATCAAGATCTTGAGGACTTGGTATTCCTTATTGGTTACCCTTTTGTGACCACGAAATTGAAATTTTTATTGACAAAAGTAACAACTTAAGGTAATATATTAATATAATAGATTAAAGATTGGAGAGAAAAAATGATTAATATAGCTAATTTAAAATTAAATAATTGGCAACTAGTATGGGAAAAATTTAAAATCACCCATACTAATTAATCATGCTATAAATTTTATTATAAAAATAGCACAAGTATAGGTGATAATTAAATACCTATACTTGTGTTTTTTTGTATAAATTTTAGAATAATTTCTCAAATTAATCTTTAAAAAATATATAAAAACAGGAGTATAAATAATTGTTATACTTCTGTTTTTGTTTTTAGGAGGAAATTATGGAACAAGAAAATTTCATTAAGAATCAATACAAATTGCATTGGTGTAAATAATGATATAAAAATAAAGAATGAAAGGAAGATATATTATGAATAAAAAACAAAATCCATATAGATTATATTTAACAGAAAATCAAATGCCAAAACAATATTATAATTTGAGAGCAGATATGAAAGAATTGCCGGAACCAATGCTAAATCCTAATACTAAGAAAGAGGCGACTTTGGAAGATTTGTTGCCAGTATTTTGTAAGGAACTTGCAAAACAAGAATTAGATAACGAAACAAGATATGTAGATATACCAAAAGAAGTGCAAGAAATGTATAGAATATATAGACCATCTCCATTGATTCGTGCATATAATCTTGAAAAATATCTTGATACGCCAGCCAAGATTTATTATAAATTTGAAGGAAATAATACATCTGGAAGCCATAAGTTAAATTCTGCAATAGCTCAAGTTTATTATGCAAAACAAGAAGGTATTAAACATCTCACAACTGAAACAGGAGCAGGTCAATGGGGAACTGCTTTATCAGAGGCTTGTAGTTATTTTAATATTCCATTATCTGTATATATGGTTAAATCATCTTATGAACAAAAACCATTTAGAAAGGATATAATGAGAACTTTTGGTGCAAATGTAATTGCAAGTCCAAGTGATACAACATCAGTAGGTAGAAAAATTTTAGAAAAACATCCAAATACAACAGGAAGTTTAGGATGTGCCATATCAGAAGCAGTTGAAAAAGCTGTAACAACTCCTAATTCAAAATATGTTTTAGGATCTGTATTAAACCAAGTATTACTACACCAATCAATAATTGGATTAGAATGTGAAACGGCTTTTAAAATATTAGATGAATATCCAGATATAATAATAGGTTGTGCAGGAGGTGGTTCAAATTTAGGTGGTTTAATAGCTCCGTTTATGAGAGATAAAATAAAAGGAAAACATAACCCAAGAATTATCGCAGTAGAACCAGCATCTTG
Organism: uncultured Clostridia bacterium; assembly: GCA_947623615.1. Lineage (GTDB taxonomy): Bacteria > Bacillota > Clostridia > TANB77 > CAG-508 > CALXVA01. The sequence goes on from CANQHH010000055.1 coordinate 6,555, forward strand.
TCCATCATTAACAAGGGGGAAATATACTTATGATTATTGTGATACTGGAAAGATGACCCCACTTGCAAAAATGTATACTTTAGGTTGCGATTTTATTCCATCACCAGATCACGCAGGAGGATTAAGATATCATGGCATGTCTCCAATAATTTCAAAATTATATCATGATGGATATATTGAAGCTGTTTCCACAAAACAAACTGATGTGTTTAAAGCAGCTATTCTATTTGCACAAAAAGAAACTATATTTCCAGCACCCGAATCATCTCACGCTATAAAAGTAGCGATAGGTGAAGCACTAAGGTGTAAAGAAACAGGAGAAGAAAAAACAATCCTTTTTGGATTAACAGGTACAGGTTATTTTGATATGACCGCATATTCTTCTTATTTAGATGGAACTATGTCTGATTATATTCCAGAAGATGAAGAATTAGAAAAATCTTTTCCTAATATTATATAAAAATGAAAGGAATAATAATTTATGGAAAATAAAAAATGTATAGTAACAGGAGATAGACCAACAGGAAGACTTCATATAGGTCATTACTTTGGTTCACTAAAGAAAAGGGTAGAAATGCAAAATTCTGGAGAATATGATTCTTATATTTTAATTGCAGATGTTCAAGCATTAACAGATAATTTCAAAAATCCAGAAAAAGTAAGAAAGAATGTAAGAGAACTAGCAATTGATTATTTATCTTGTGGGATTGATCCTGAAAAATCTACAATATATATTCAGTCTATGATTCCAGAAATAGCTGAATTAACAGTATATTTTTCAAACTTAGTAACGATATCAAGACTTCAAAGAAATCCAACTGTAAAAACAGAAATATCTCAAAAGAAAGATTTATTTGGTGAATGCGTTACGTATGGTTTTTTGGGTTATCCAGTAAGTCAGGCAGCTGATATAGTAGCATTAGGTGGAGAATTTATACCAGTAGGAGATGATCAACTACCACAAGTCGAACAATGCGTAGAAATAGTTAGAAAGTTTAATTCAATATATGGAGATGTACTAAAAGAGCCACAGGCAGTTTTATCAAAATATAGAAGAATAAAAGGTTTAGACGGAAATGAAAAAATGGGAAAGTCTTTAGGAAATGCTATATATTTGTCAGATAACGATGAAGATATTACCAAAAAAGTAATGAATGCTTTAACTGACCAAAATAGAATAAAAAAAGATGATAAAGGAAATCCAAAAAGATGCATGGTTGCATATTATCATGATTTATTTACAAATGAAGAAGATTTGAAAAAAATTTGCAAAGAATGTAAATCTGGTAGCAGAGGTTGTGTTGATTGTAAAAGGCAATTAATAAAGAATATATGTGATATATTAAAGCCAATAAGAGATAAGCGAGAATTTTATGAAAATAATCCAGATATTGTAGATAAAATTCTAATAGAGGGCACAAAAAAAGCACAACAAAAAGCCAAAAAAATAATGACAGATATTAGAGAAGTAATGAAATTGGATTATTATAAATGCTGATGAAAGGGAAAAACAAATTGAAAATATAATATTAAAATTAATGCACTAATTGAAATATGAAAAAGTGGGTTTTCATCCTAATATTAATACACAAACTTTACTATTTGATTCAAAAGAAATTTTTAAAATATTTGAGCTTTATAATGTAAAATTACAATTTGTGCGAATAAGTAAAAAGAGCAGGTCAATATCTGCTCTTTTATATATCTATTTTGCTTCAAAATG
>CANQHH010000056.1 GCA_947623615.1 uncultured Clostridia bacterium
GTACTAAAAGAATTAGAAGAAAAAGGAGAAGTATCAAAAGAAACAAAATTTAGATTAATGCAAGCAGTTTTTGAGCATACTGCTAATTATGATGCTATGATTGCAAATTACCTAAAAGAGCAAAGACAAGATGAGAGTTTACCAGAAAAACTTACTTTAACATATGAAAAAGTACAAGATATGAGATATGGAGAAAATCCACATCAAAAAGCAGCATTATATAAAGAAATAGGAAAATGTGAAGGCTCTTTAACAACAGCAAAACAATTAAATGGAAAAGAATTATCATTTAATAACATTAATGATACAAATGGAGCATTAGAATTATTAAAAGAATTTGAAGAACCAACAGTTGTAGCTTGCAAACACGGAAACCCTTGTGGAGTTGGAAGTGATAATGATATATATAGAGCTTGGAGAAAAGCTTTTGAAGCAGACAAAACTTCAATATTTGGTGGAATTGTTGTAGTTAATAGAGAAGTAACTGCTAAAATGGCAAAAGAAATGCAAGAAATCTTCTTAGAAGTAGTTGTTGCGCCTTCTTATGAAAAAGAAGCATTAGAGATATTACAAACAAAGAAAAATGTTAGAGTATTAGAATTGCCAAACATTTCAGTAAAACAAAAAGAAACTGCATATGATATCAAAAAAATAAATGGTGGTGTTATTGTTCAAACAATAGATTCAAAACTATTAGATGAATATGAAGTTGTAACTAAAACAAAACCAACACAAGAACAATTAGAAGATATGCTATTTACTTGGAAAATTGTTAAATATGTAAAATCAAATGGTATAGCAATTGGAAAAGGAAAACAATCAATAGGAATTGGACCAGGACAAGTAAATCGTATTTGGGCAACAAAACAAGCAGTAGAACATGGAGAAGAATTGATAGAAAAAGGAATTACAAATGGAGCTGTACTTGCATCAGATGCATTTTTCCCATTTTCAGACTGTGTAGAAGAAGCACATAAGGCAGGAATAAAAGCAATTATTCAACCAGGAGGATCTATTAAAGACCAAGATTCTATTGACAAATGTAATGAATATGGAATTACAATGATATTCACAAAAATGAGACATTTTAGACATTAAAATAAACAGAAGAACAAAAATGAATAACAAATGAAAATTTGTAAATTAAGATAAACCTACTAAAGACATTTATATATTAACAAACATAGGAGTAAATATGGAAGATTTAGATATAAGTTCAGAAGAGCTAAAGAAAATGCACCAATTAGGGAGAGGTGCTTGTTCAATAGTATATCAGTATGATGAAAATTTAGTAATAAAAGCATTAAATGAAAAAGGATTAGAAATGCATAATGAAGAAGAATTTTCTAATTTAATTGGAATAGAAAATGATACCTTTATATTTCCACAAAGTAGAGTAAAAATAGATGGAAAATTTCAAGCATATACAATGGAATATGTAGAAGGAACCAAACTAGATGAAAACATAGAACAAATACAAATACAAAAATTGAAATTAGCAATAAAAAAGGTAGAAAATGATTTAGTAAAATTAGCATCAGACAAAATTCTAATTAAAGATTTAAATCAAGGAAGTATAATGTGGGACGCGCAGAAAGAAGATATAAAAATAATAGATACAGACTTTTTTGAAAAAAATGAAAATATAACTGAAAAACAATGTTATGCTGCAAATATAAATTCATTTAACAATATTTTAGAAATGGAATTAGGAATTTTAAATGGACAGGAAACAAAACTATCAAAATATTTACAAAAAAATGAAGAATATAATAAGTTATATAGAAAATATCTTATATCTCCATTAAATGGAAAAAATATATCGATTACTGAATTATTAGACAAAGCAGTAGAAATATTTGAAAATGATTTTGAAATAACCATAAATAATATTGAACAAATACAAGAAATTCTTAATGAAAGAACTGAAAATATAACAACAGACGAAATACCATTATATCAATCAACAAATACTGAACAAAATAAATTGGATATAAAACAAAAAATTATAGAAATTTTGAGAAAAATACCAGGTATAAACAAACTTATTTCAAAACAACCTAAACTACTACCAGAAAAAACTTTGACAGCAGAAGAAATAAATAACCAAAACAGACATAACCAATTTGTTGAAAGAATATCTGATAATGGAAAATATAGAAATATATTTTTAGGACAGCCAGTAAAAAGTATTGAAATAGAAAAAGCAAAACAAAAAAATAAAGAGCCATACGCTATGTCAGATAAAGATAAAATAGAGCAAATGAAGAATAAAATGGACGAAAAATCATTAGAAGAAGACTTATAATAAAAAAATACAAGTAAGAAATAGTAAAATTTAATTGTTAGGAGGAAAATATGTTCAATTTCTCATTTGATAAAAGGACATTATATATAATTGTAGGAGTGTTAATACTAATCGGGGTTTTACAATATATAGCAAATCCATCTCAATTATATAGTTTATTAATTAGTATACCAGGAGTACTTATAGCAATTACTTTTCATGAATTTGCACATGCATTTGCAGCTGATAAGCTAGGAGATGATACAGCACGTAGAGAAGGTAGACTTAGTTTAAATCCTAAAGACCATATAGATCCAATTGGAGGTTTGATGCTATTAGTTGCAGGATTTGGATGGGGAAAACCAGTACATGTAAATCCTACTAATTATACAAGAAAAATGTCAATGGAAAAAGGTGAAGCAATTGTTTCAATTGCAGGACCACTTATGAACTTTATATTAGCCTTTGTCTTTGCATTAATATATTGTGCTATATATAAATTTGCAGATTTAGCATTTTTGACATCTACAGTAGGAAGTGCAATTCTGTTAATTGTAGCAGGAACTATTTCAATAAATATTGGTTTAGGAGTTTTCAATTTAATTCCACTACCACCATTAGATGGTTCAAAAGTATTAATACCATTTTTACCATATAAAGCAAAAGAGTGGTTTATTAATAATGAACAAATCTTTTACATTATATTTGTTTTAATTTGGCTAACAGGAATAGCAGGAACAATTATAACTCCTGCAATCAGTGCAGTTAGTAATGGAATTTTAAATTTAGCTCAAGCTATTTTTGGACTATAGAAAAGGAAAGAATAATGAAAGATATATTAACACTTGGAATTGAATCAAGCTGCGACGAAACTGCAGTAGCTGTAATAAAAAATGGAAGAGAAATCTTATCTAATATAATAGATACACAAATTCCTATCCATGAAAAATATGGTGGAGTTGTGCCTGAAATTGCCTCTCGAAATCATATAGAGGCAATTTCTCGTGTGACAAAAAGAGCATTAGAAGAAGCAAATCTAACATTTAAAGAAATTGATGTAATTACTCCAACATATGGACCAGGACTTGTAGGAGCCTTGTTAGTTGGACTTTCTTATGCCAAAGCTCTTAGTTTTGCAATTCAAAAACCATTAGTAGGAGTAAACCATATAGAAGGACATATTGCAGCAAATTATCTTACATATCCAGATTTAAAACCACCTTTTTTATGTGTAATGATGTCAGGAGGAAATACACAAATAGTTCATGTAAAAGACTACTGCGAATTTGAAGTTTTAGGAAAAACTCGTGATGATGCAATTCGGAGAAGCATTTGATAAAGTAGCAAGAGTGGTAGGACTAGGGTATCCAGGAGGACCAAAAGTAGATAAATTAGCACAAGAAGGAACACCAAATATTTCACTTCCAAAAACACATTTTGAAAATCTGGATTTCAGTTTTAGTGGAATAAAAACAGCAGTAATAAATTTACATCATAAAATACCAGATATAAATAAAGCTAATCTATGTGCTAGCTTTCAAAAAACAGTAACAGAAATTTTGATAGAAAATATACAAAAAGCAGTCGAAACAACAGGAATAAAAACAATAGTATTAGCAGGCGGGGTATCAGCCAATTCATATATTAGAAAAGCATTTTTAGACTTAAAAGAATTAAAAGTATATATGCCAGACTTAAAATTATGTACAGATAATGCAGCGATGATAGGCTCTGCAGGCTATTATAACTATATAGCTGGAAAAGAAAGCAAATTAAATTTAAATGCAATTCCAAATCTTCAGCTATAAGAAAGGAGTAAAAATGGCAATATTTGCAATAGGAGACTTACATTTATCTTTTCAAGAAAACAAACCAATGAGTGTGTTCGGAGACAATTGGGAAGGTTATGAAGAAAAAATCAAACAAAGCTGGAAAAAACAAGTTACAGAAAAAGATACTGTATTATTACCAGGCGATTTTTCTTGGTCTATGTATTTAGAAAATTGTATTGCTGATTTTGCCTATTTACAGCAATTACCTGGAAGAAAAATACTATTAAAAGGAAATCATGATTATTGGTGGTCAACTGTCAATAAAATGAGAAATTTTATAAAAGAAAATAATTTTACATCAATAGATTTTATGCATAACAATAGCTATTTTTGTGATGAATATATAATAGTAGGAACAAGAGGTTGGACACAATCTACAGAGGAGGAAGACAAAAAAATTGTAAGTAGAGAAGCAATTAGATTAGAATTATCAATAAAAGACGGAATTGAAAAATATGGTAATGATAAACCAATACTTGTATGTATGCATTATCCACCTATTACAAGTTTTAATTTACAAAATAAAAAAGAATCACCATTTATGCAAATCATGAAAAAATATAATATAAAAATGTGCATTTATGGACATTTACATAGTACATCTATTAAAGAAGCAATACAAGGAAATGTAGATGGAATTGATTTAAAATTAGTTAGTGCAGATGCATTAAATTTTGAAGTAGTAAAAATCATATAAAGGAGAAAATATGATTGATTTAAAAAAAGATGTAAAATATGTAAAAGGTGTTGGACCAAATAGAGCAGAACTTTTAAATAAATTAGGAATTTTTACCTTACAAGATTTAATTACATATTATCCAAGAGCATATGAAGATAGAAGTAAACCTAAAACTTTATTTGAATGCATTGATGGAGAAGAAGCTTTAATAGAAGTTGTTGCAACTAGCAAAATAACTGAAACACGTTTTGGAAGAAAAACCATGCAAAAATTAATGATAGGAGACGAAACAGCCAATGCTGAAGCAGTATGGTTTAATCAGACATACTTAAAATCTAAATTTTCCATAGGACAAAAATATAGAATGTTTGGAAAAATAGATAAAAAATACAGGAAAATCCAAATAATGTCTCCAGTATTTGATGAATATGGAATTACACAAAACACAGGAAGAATTGTACCTCTATATCCATTAACATATAATCTTTCTCAGAATGTAATAAGAAAAATTATAGAAAATGCAATGCAAGAAGTATATGGGAATTTGTCAGAAACATTACCAGAATATATATTAAAAAAATATTCATTATTATCAATTAATGAAGCAACGAAAAATATTCATTTTCCAAAAGAATTACAAGATTTTCAAAAAGCAAGAACACGTTTGGTATTTGAAGAACTACTGATAACACAACTAGCATTATTAAAATTGAAATATTATGATAAAGAAAAAATAAAAGGAATTTCATTTTCAACAAAACATAAAATTGCAGAAATGATAGAGAAATTCCCATTTACATTAACAAATGCACAAGCAAGAGTTTTACAAGAAATCGAAAAAGATATGGAATCTCCTAAAATGATGAATAGATTGCTACAAGGAGATGTGGGTTCAGGAAAAACAGCAATAGCAATGTGTGCTGCATACAAAGCAGTGAAAAGCGGATACCAGGCAGTTATTATGGCTCCAACTGCTATTTTGGCAACACAACATTTAGAAAATTTCGAAAAAATATTATCTGGATTAGGAATTAAATGTGAATTATTAATTTCAGGAATAACTAAAAAGAAAAAAGAAGATATTTTGCAAAGGTTACAAGATGGAGAAATTGATATTTTAATTGGAACACATGCAGTTTTAGAAGATAATGTTGAATTTAAAAACTTAGGATTAGTTGTAACAGATGAACAACATAGATTTGGAGTTAGACAAAGAAATAAAATAACAAAAAAGGGGCAAAATCCAGATGTATTAGTTATGTCTGCAACACCAATCCCAAGGACATTGGCACTAATCCTTTATGGAGATTTGGATATTTCTATTATTGATGAATTACCACCAAATAGAAAGAAAATAGAAACTTTTGCAGTAACAAAACGTATGCAAGAGAGAGTAGATAATTTTATTAGAAAGCAAATAGAAGAAGGAAGACAAGCATATATTGTTTGTCCATTAGTCGAAGAAGGAGAGGATTCTGATTTAAAGTCAGTAATTGAATTATCAGAAAAATATCAAAAAGAAATTTTTCCAGAATACCGTATACAATATTTACATGGAAAAATGCGACCAAAAGAAAAAGATGAAATTATGTTAAAATTCAAAAATCATGAAATTGACATTTTAGTTTCTACAACTGTTATTGAAGTAGGAGTAGATGTTCCAAATAGTAATATTATGGTGATTGAAGATGCACAAAGATTTGGATTGGCTCGGATTACATCAATTAAGAGGTAGAGTAGGAAGAGGAGAATATCAATCTTATTGTATTTTGAAATATGAAGGAAAAAGTGAGACGGTTCGTAAAAGAATGAAAGTTATGTGTGACACAAATGATGGATTTGTTATATCAGAAAAGGATTTGGAATTGCGTGGAAGTGGAGATTTTTTTGGTACAATGCAACATGGAATTCCAGAATTTAAAATAGCAAATTTATTTGAAGATATGCCTATTTTAAAAAAGGTTCAAGTTGTAGCTCAAGAAATTATGAGTAAAGATGAAGATTTAAAATTACCAGAAAATAAGTTATTACAAAGGGTTGTTAATCAAAAATTAGAGAGCTTAGGAACAGGCACATTATAATACTTGACCTTGAGCCAATTATGTGATACACTAAGACCAATAGAACATAAATATGTTTTGTTACACATATTATTACCGTAAGAGGTGACCAAAATGATTAAATTTACAAAAATGCATGGGCTAGGGAATGATTATGTATATGTTGATGCCATCAGTCAAGATATCAATGAACCATCATCCCTAGCTCAATTTGTTAGCAATAGGAATTTTGGAGTAGGATCAGATGGATTGATTCTAATTTGTAAAAGTGATATTGCTGATTTTAAAATGAGGATGTTTAATAGTGATGGAAGTGAAGCAGAAATGTGTGGAAATGGCATCAGATGTGTAGGAAAATTTGTATATGACAAAGGCTTAACGAACAAAACAGAAGTTGCGATTGAAACATTAGCAGGTATTAAATATTTGCAATTAAATGTCAAGGATGGAAAAGTGGAAACAGCTAGAGTAGATATGGGAGAACCAATTTTTGAACCAGAAGAAATACCAGTTGTATCTTCAGAAAAACCTGTTAAAAATTTACATACAGTATCACAAGGAAAGGAATTTACTATGACATGCGTATCAATGGGAAATCCGCATGCGATAACTGTTGTAGATGATGTAAAACAGTTTGATGTAGAAAAATATGGAAGTGTATTAGAAGTAGACAAGGCATTTCCAAAACGTATAAATGTAGAATTTGCAGAAATTGTAGATAAAGATAAAATAAAAATGCGTGTATGGGAAAGAGGTGCAGGCGAAACTTTGGCATGTGGAACAGGAGCATGTGCTACTGCAGTTGCTTGTAATATAAATGGTTATACTAATAGAGAAGTAACAGTTGAATTATTAGGCGGAAATTTAAAAATAGAGTGGAATAAAGAAGATAATCATGTATATATGACAGGTCCAGCAACAACAGTGTTTGAGGGAGAATTGATTCAAGATTAAATTTGGAAAATATACTGAAGAAAATCCAGATAAAAAAGTTATTAAATTAGGAATAGGGGATGTTACTAGACCATTACCTAGATCTTGCATAGAAGCAATGCATAAAGCAGTAGATGAAATGGGCATATCAGAAGAATTTAAAGGATATGGGCCAGAACAAGGTTATGAATTTTTAAGAAAAGCAATTGTAGAAAATGATTACAAATCAAGAGGGATAGATATAGCAGAAGATGAAATTTTTGTGTCAGATGGTGCAAAATGTGATACAGGAAATATTGTTGACATTTTTGCAAAAGACAATGTTGTTGCTATTACAGATCCAGTTTATCCTGTATATTTAGATACAAATGTAATGTCAGGAAGAAGTGGAAAATTTAATCTACAGCAAGGTACATATGAAAATATTGTATATTTACCAGTTATGGCAGAAAATGATTTTAAACCAGAAT
>CANQHH010000057.1 GCA_947623615.1 uncultured Clostridia bacterium
GCCGAATCTTTTTCAATATGTTTTCTATATTCATTTAAAGTTGTAGCACCAACTACTTGAACCTCACCTCTTGCTAAAAGTGGTTTTAAGATATTGGCTGCATCTACAGCGCCTTCTGCAGAACCTGCACCTACAATAGTGTGAATTTCATCTATAAATAAAATTACATCTCCTGCTTTTTTCACTTCAGCTAAACATTTTTTTATACGTTCCTCAAAGTCACCTCTATACTTAGCACCAGCAACCATACTTGAAATATCTAAGCTAACAACTCTTTTATTTTTCAATGTTTCTGGTACATCTTCTGCCACTATTCTTTCTGCTAAACCTTCAACAACAGCAGTTTTACCAACTCCTGGTTCACCTATTAAACATGGATTATTTTTTGTTCTTCTTGACAATATTTGAGTAACTCTTTCTATTTCATTTTTTCTACCTATTATAGGGTCCAATTTGCCTTCTGAAGCTTGTTTAGTTAAATCTGTTCCAAATTGATTTAGTGTAGGAGTTTGATTGTAACTTCCATTTGCCTTTGTTTTTGATGGTCTAACTTGATTTACCGCATTATCCTCTTCATTAATAACTTTTACGATAGAATTATACAACTTTTGAGGATTTACATTTAAGTCCATCATTATTCTAACTGCTACACTATCTCCCTCATGCATAATTCCTACAAGAATATGTTCTGTTCCTATAAAATCTGAACCTAACTTACGAGCTTCAAGAAAAGCGTTTTCGATAACCCTTTTAGTTCTTGGTGTGAATCCAACAGAATCTGAATCATCTATTGGATCACCTCTACCAATTAATATTGTAATTTCATCTATAATATTTTCAGGTCTTACATCCTGAGCTTCAAGCACTTTACTTGCCACACCTGTTCCTTCTTTGCATAAACCATAAAGTAAATGCTCTGTTCCTATATAGCTATGTCCTAACTCGATAGCTAATTCACTAGCTATTTCAATAGCTTTTTCCGCTCTATTTGTAAATTTATATATCATTTACACTCCTCCTACAATTTAATCATTTAAAATTTGCTTTATAACCTCAGCTCTCTTAACATTTCTCTCATAACCATCTAATTGTTTACCTAAATGCTTTTGCAAATTACCTGGTCTTGTATATAACATTAATTTATTTATTTTAGAATCATCTAATTCTTTAATTATACCCAAATCAGTACCTAATTTAACATCTGATAAAAGCTTTTTACATTCTTCATATGATAATCTTGTAGCAAATCTTAATATTCCGTATGCTCTATATACTCTATCTTCCAACTCAATTGGCTGTTTTGTTAAGAATTTTCTTGCCAATCTTTCTTGATCTATAACTTTCTCTGTAATACTTTTTAAATTTTTAACTATCTCTTTTTCAGTTAAACCTAAAGATTGTCCATTAGAAATTTGATATATATTTGATTGATTTTGTGTATCGTCTTCATAAGCACCATTTATTGACATTCCAAAATTATTTACAATATTTAATATTCTGTCTATATTTCCAGTTAAAGTAAGGGCTGGCAAATGAATTCTAACCGATGCTTTCATAGCTGTTCCAACCTCAGCTGGAGATACCGTAAGAAAACCAAATTGTTTACTATATGAATATGTTACTAACTCTCCAAGTTTTTCATCTATTTCAGTTAATAAGTCTAACAAACTTTCCAAGTTTTGTCCAGCACTAAATGCTTGCAATTTTATATGATCTTTATCATTTACCATAATACAAATATTTTCTTCATCATTAACCAAAATTGCACCATTTGTTTTTTTATCCATCGCAATTTCTGGATCAATAATATGTTTTTCCACTAAACTAATTTTAGTAATATAATCAACTTCTCTAAGATCCACAAACTTCAAGCCATAACCTAAAGCCTCTGTAACACCTTTCATCTCATCTACTATTTCACGTAACTGTTCCTTTGTACATTTTGTAGTAAATGGATATTTATTTATATTCCTCGAAATTCTAACTCTCGAACTTATAACAACGTCCGAATCCTTCCCATTTTGTAAATACCAATTCATTTTTTCCTCCTTAATGGGGACAGTCCCCTTTTCCTTTTTTTAAGGATTTAGGGACAGGTCTGACATTATTCCCCTTTATTAATTTTTTTAATTTCGTCTCTTATTTTAGCTGCGTCTTCATATCTCTCTTCTTTAACTGCTTTTTCTAATTCCTTCTCTAATTTTTCTAGCTCTGTTTGCTGTTCTGTTTTATCATTTTCTTTCTTTTTATTCTTTTGGTCATTTTGAAATTTATTTTTATTATACTCTAATTCATCTATGCAATGTTTATACGACCTTCCTATATGCACATTTGCTCCATGTAAATTCTTTAATATCGGAGATATTCTATCAGAAAATGCTATATAACAATTTCCACATCCAAATTCTCCTGTATTTACGAAATCATCAAACGTTGTTCCACATTGACTGCACTTAAGAGTTTGGTTTTTAGTAAAACTTGGCAAAAAGCTATCATCATACTCATTAAAGAAATCACTAAAAAAACTTGATATATTTATCGGCATGCTAAAATCCATATCTTGCAAGCCCAACTCTCTTGCACATTGATCACAAAGCTGCATTTCCTTTTTTACCCCATTTATAACTTGAGTATACTTAAAATTAACTTCGTTTTTTCCACAGTTTTGACATTTCATAATATCTACTTCCTTTCTTTATTAATAAATTTTATCATCACTAATTATATTTATGTAAATTTAGTCTTCAACTAAATTTAATAACATATTTTTGAAAATTTTTGCTCTAATCTTATCTCTAATGTCTTGCGGTACTGTAAGCACATTGTCACTTGTAGCAACTTTTAAAAGCTTTGCCTCCTTTTCGGTTATCATCTGATATGATAAAAAATTACTTATAAAAATATCTACTTCCTGTGCCGTAATATAATTTCCTATATTTGAAATTATATGCATTAAATAATTACTTTTAGTTATATTTATCTTCCTTATGCTTATATACCCTCCACCACCTCTTTTGCTTTCAACATAATATCCTTGCGCAGGCTTAAATCTCGTTGATATTACATAATTTATCTGTGATGGCACACAATTAAACTTTTCCGCCAAATCATTTCTCTGTATTTCGATATAGTCATCATCTCCAAATAGTTGCTTTATAAAGTTTTCTATCATATCTGACATTCTCATATTTTCTCACCTCGATTTTCATATCACCACTATTCATTTTTGACTTTGACTTTCTTTGACCTTTCCTAAAAAATATTATACTACATTTTTTTATTTTGTCAATACGTTTTTTGTGAACTTTATGTAAAAAAGCTGAATTTTCAAAAATTCAGCTTTTTTACTTGCTCCAGAATAATCCACGTTTTTTTCTGCCCCCTGATTATTCTCCATCTACTGTAGTTTTATCTTTATATTCATTCACCAATCTATCAAGTTTTTTCTGTTCTGTTATTGCTTTGTTTTCATACGTTTCCTTTTGTTGTTCTGCTCCACTTACAACTCCACCTTTTATTAAAATCCTTAAAGTTATGCTAGCTAATATTATTAATATTACTACAGTTACTATTAAAGCTATTAACGTTATTCCTTTATTTTTCTTCATTGTTTTCCTCCTAATATATTTCATTTGTCATTTATTTTTATTGTATAACTTTCCAACAATTTTTACAAGTATTTTATCCATTTATTTTATGGAATTATTTAACATAAACTTAAGGTTTAAATCTAAATTTCATATTCCGTGTGATCGCCACATCTCATTCTTTCGTAATATCTTCCATCTCCTTTGCTTTTTCTTTTTGTTTATCTGGACTAATCCATGAAAAATATGATGACACAAACTCACCATATTTTGTAACATCCTCCGCTTCCTGCATATTTTCAATTTCCTGCTTAATCTTATCACTTTGCCCAGTTTGATTAATTTCCTTACCGCTTTTAGCAGGCTTTATCCCTTTTTTTCTATTCATAATACCTCCAAAAAAACATAATTACTATTAATAATTATGTTTTTTTTTAATATTTTTATTCTATTAGTTTAATACTTTTTCTATTGCTTCTGCAACTCCATCCTGATTATTATCTGAAACAACTACATCAGCAACCTCTTTTATATATGGGGCACTATTTCCCATTGCAACTCCTAACCCAGCATTTTCAATCATTATTTTATCATTAACATTATCACCTATTGTCATTACTTCCTCTTTTTTTATTCCCAACTTATCTATCAAATATTCTATTGCATACCATTTATCAACATTTTGATTTGTTATCTCTGTATAGTAATACTCCAAAGATATCTCTTCCGTTCCATATTTTATAATTTTCCTTGACATATGAGCTACATCCAAAACATCAATGTCTTTTATTTCCCTTAATTTCTTTATTATTCCATTAAAAATGACATTATCATTATCGCTTATAGTTATCTTCAAAATATTCTGATTTTCCATTTCTTCTACATATTTATATATATCTTGAACTATATTAATTTTTGTTTTTTTGCTATCAGCTTTACCCGCATTTTCTTGATGATAAAAAAGGACATTATTATGCAATGTTTTAGCAATTACCATACTTTCTGTATAAATATTATAATATATGCTGTTGGCTTCACAAATTTTTATAATTTGCAAAACTTTTTTCTTATCTATAAATTTATCGTATATTATTTCATCTTTTTTCAAATCATATATTAAAGAGCCATTTCCACAAATAATATAACTATTTACCCCTAATTCGTTTGCTATGTTTTTTACTGAATTTGTAGATCTGCCTGATGCAATTACAATATTTATGTCTTTTTGCATTGCTTTATTTAATAATTCTTTATTTTTTTCAGATACTTGCCCATATGAATTTAGTAATGTACCATCCAAATCTATAGCTATCATTTTATACATAAATTTTCCCCCTTTATATGTATCTTTATTATTATATCATTTATCTTTTTTTTTACAACATTTTTTTCATTTTTTCAATAATTTCCAGTGTAAAAAATTTAATAATGTACAATATATATATTGAAAAAGCATTATGTTTTTTCAATGTAGAAATATAACTGTCACATTCTAGGAGGTGAAAAACATGGCAAACTCAAACAGTAATCAAAAAGTTGTTCCAGAAGCAAGAGAAGCTCTAGACAAATTCAAATATGAAGTAGCTAGCGAAGTTGGAGTTAATTTAAAACAAGGTTATAACGGAGATATATCAGCTAAAGACGCTGGTAGAATAGGTGGACAAATGGTTAGAAAATTAATCCAACAAGCTGAAAGCCAAATGAAATAGTTTTTGCGTAACTTCTAGTATTTTTTATATTTTATATATAAATTTTACGAAAAACGTAAAGAAGGAACTTACTTAGGTATACATATTTAAGTAGGTTCCTTTTTTATTGTATAGGAAAATCGAAGATTTTTGCTATTCATTAAAAATGTTCTTCAAAATATTCACTTATTTGTTTCATATTCTCAAACTCATTTTGCCTTAAAACCTCATACGCAACAATAGCAACTGAATTTGATAAATTTAATGAACGCAATCCAGCCCTCATCGGAATTCTAATTGTTTTATCAATATATTTTTTCAATAATTCTTCTGGTAAACCTTTAGTTTCCTTTCCAAATAATAAAAATACTTCGTTATCTTTTGAATAATCATTTTCTGAATAGCATTTTTCCCCTTTAGTTGTAACAAAATACATATTATTATTTTCTGGTTTATATTTATCAAGAAAATTATTTAATGATTCATGTTCCTCTATTTCAAGTTTATCCCAATAATCTAATCCTGCTCTTTTTAAATATTTATCAGTTATTTCAAACCCTAATGGTTTTACTAAATGTAACTTTGCACCTATTGCTGCACATGTCCTAGCAACATTTCCTGTATTTTGTGGTATCTCTGGTTCTACCATAACTATGTTAATATTCACTTTACACTCACCCTCATACCTAAAAGAAAACCTATCAGATATGATAAGTTTCTTTTTATTTTAATTATGCCTCTGGTTCTACTAAACCAAAATTTTTATTATCTTTTAATCTATATATGATATTTGTTTTTCCTGTATCAATATCAATAAATGCTAAGAATTTATTTTGTGGTTGCTCTTCTAATCTTAATTTAGCATCTTCTGGTGTCATTGGTTTTATATCATAATATAAAACTTTTATAATTTCATTTGAAACCTCTGTTGCATCTTCTTGCATCATTTCTTTTACTCTTATTGATTCTGTCATATTTTGTTTGTCTTTTTTAGTTTTCATTTTTCTTATTTGACCTTCTAAAATATCTATATCCTTATCTATAGAAGCATATAAATCTCTATGTGCTGTAACAGCTCTAAAATCAGATGTTCCAACTTTGATACTGATTTCTGCAACTTGCTCATTTCCCTCTGTTTTAATTGTTGCATTTACATTTATCTCGTCTCCAAAATATTTCTTTAGTCTTTCTACTTTTTTTTCAATATAATCTTTTATTGCTTCTGTAGTTTCTAACTCCTTACTTGTTATCTTTACATTCATAACAATCTCTCCTTCCCATTTTTGCTCTTAAGCATTTATGCTCTTATATTATATATGTTTATTATTGTTTTTTCAAGTATATTAATACATAAATATTAATTTTTGTGAAAACTATTGCAAAAACTGTATCCCCATGATATAATTATATTCGTTATTTATGAACATAAAGGGAGGTGCTAAAGTATGCCAAATATTAAATCAGCTATGAAACGTGTTAAAGTTATTGACAAAAAAACACTAAGAAATAATATGATAAAATCAGAATACAAAACTGCAATAAAAAGATTTGAAGAAGCTTTAAATAATAATAATATGGAAGAAGCTACTAAATTATTCTCTGTAGCTACTAGAAAAATAGATCAAGCTTGTACAAAGGGTGTTATTGTTAAAAACACAGCAGCTAGAAAAAAATCAAACCTAGCAAAAAAATTAAATGCAGTAAATGCTTAACGAAATAAAAGATTGTGCACAGTTTTTTATTTTTTAGAGATTTCATTTTGAAATCTCTTTTTTTCTTTTATAGGAAAAAGGACGTCCATCTACCTCTTTGTTCTGGCAAAATTTACATTTGTTTTTGTTTTTTACTTATGTTAATATATATTTATAGTATTTCATAATAAATATGAAAGCGAGGTAACATATGAAAAAGGTCATAGATGAAATTAAAAACTTTGATAAATCAATTCTTAAATTGATGAAATCTGGTATAAATTTTAGTTTTACCTTCTGCATTTTCGCCACATTCATATTAGCAATTTATGAAGGTATACATATCCCAAACTTATTTTACATTGGAATTTCCTTATTCCAAACTAGCCTATTTTTTATAGTTGCTTTTATAGCTTATGGTTTCATTTTTAACAAACTTTATACCTTATCAAGAAACTAGTATAAAAGCATAAAGCATGAAATTATCAAATAATTTCATGCTTTATTTTGCAATATATGGCGAAGCCACTTTTCTTATTTATTATTTCTTTAATTCTTCTATAAACATCTTATTTAACATTTGAGGATTTGCCTTACCCTTTGTTTCTTTCATTGCCTGTCCTACTAAAAATCCTAAAGCCTTTTCCTTTCCTGCTTTATAATCTGCTACAGATTGTGGATTATTTTCAAGTACTTTTGTTACGACATCTTTTATTGCCCCTTCATCAGAAATTTGAATCCAGCCCTTTTCCTTTATAATCTCTTCTGGGTCTTTTGGATTTTCAAATAATTCTGCAACAACCTTTTTTCCTATTGCTGAACTAATTGTACCTTTATCTATTAATTGTACAAGTTTTGCCAATTCTTTTCCTGTAAATGGAATTTGATCAGCTTCCATTTCTCTTTCATTTAATATTTTTGAAATATCTGATAGCAACCAATTTGCTACAGCTTTTGCATTTTTGCAAATACTTTCCGCTTCTTCAAAAATATTAGATAAATATTTAGATGCAGTTAATAAGCGACTATCTTTTTCAGAAAGCTTAAATTCTTCAATATATCTTGTTTTTCTACTTTCTGGTAGTTCTGGTAAACTCTTCTTTATATTTTCAATATATTCTTCAGATAACCTTATTGCTACTAA
>CANQHH010000058.1 GCA_947623615.1 uncultured Clostridia bacterium
AAAAGAATGGAAAAACAGAGTAATAAAACATTTAGAAAAATTATAATAGTGGCGTTATTTTTAGCATTTATGTTTTGTGTTTTAAAATATGCACCCAATTATTCAAGAGATGATATTGTTGGAAAAACTAATTTGATAATAAATAATAATAATATAACAAAAAATTTAAACAAAGATATATTTGAAGAAAATGGCGTAATATATATGGCAAAGGAAGATATATCAAATTTCATCGATGAAAATATATATTATGATGAAAAATACAATCAAATTATTACAGGCTCAACAAGTAATATATCATCTATAGTTGTTGGAGAAAACAAAATGGTAAGTAATGGCTCAAATGTTCAAATTAAAGGTTCTGTTCAAGGAAAAGATGATACATACTATATTCCAATTTCAGAATTAGATAATGTGTATAATATAAAAACTACATATATAGCAGAAACTAATACTGTTGTAATAGATTCGTTAAATAAAAAACAGGTAGTTGCAAGTAGTAGTAACAATAATATTGTAAAATATAAGCCAACTGTAATATCAAGAAATGTAGGTAAAGTGGAAAAAGGAGAATCTTTGGTACTTGTAAATGATACTAAAGAAGATGGTTGGGTTCAGGTAAGAACTAAAAATGGAAAATTAGGATACATGAAACAGAGTGATCTTGCAAACGAAAATACAATAAGGGAAGATATGGTAGTTTCAAATCAGTTAAATACTAAAGTAAGTATGATATGGGATTATTTCTCAGAATATGGACAAGCTCCGTCAAGAAAAGGAAAATTAAAAGGTGTAAATGTAGTATCACCAACATTTTTCACACTAAAAAAATTAGGAAAAGGTGAAATAGAGGAAAATGTTGGAGATGCAGGAAAAGATTATATAAAGTGGGCTCATTCTAATAATTACAAAGTATGGCCAAGTATATCAAATAGTGCAATGATAGATACAACATCAGAAATTATGAATGATTATAAATTAAGACAAGGTCTAATAAATAAAATAGTTAGTTTGGTAATGAAATATGAGTTGGACGGAATAAATATAGATTTTGAAAATATGTATCCAAAAGACAAAGAGTTATTTACGAGATTTATAATAGAATTAAAACCTAGGTTAAGTGAAATAGGGGCAACTTTATCGGTTGATGTAACAGCACCAGATGGTAGTGAAAATTGGTCTATGTGTTATAACAGACATAAAATAGGGCAAATAGCTGATTATATAGTTTTTATGGCATATGATCAAAATGGAGTATCATCTCCAGAAGAAGGAACTACAGCAGGATATGATTGGACTGAAGTGAATTTACAAAAGTTTGTAGGAACACAAGAAGAGGTTGATCCAGCAAAAATAATTTTAGCAGTACCATTTTATACGAGATTATGGGTAGAAGATAATGGTAAAGTAAGCAGTACAGCAGTTTTTATGAAAGATATAGATGACATTGTTCCTAAATTTGCAAATAGAGAATGGGATGATGAATTAAAACAATATATAGTTGAGTATAAACTATATGGAAAAAAATATAAAATGTGGATTGAAGATGAAAAGTCGTTAGAAGCAAAATTGTCTTTAATAGAAAAGTATAAACTTTCAGGAGCAGCATATTGGCAAAAAGGCGGAGAAAGTGACAATATTTGGGATTTAGTTACAGAAAAATTAGGAATTGAATAAAAAATAGTAATAAAATAAAAATCACCTAATATAATATAAAACAAGCTATATTATAGGAGGTGATTTTTTTGAGAGTTGGATATATAAAACAAAGTGAAATACCATTAAAAATCATTGATAAAATAAAAAGTTTTTTTTATATTATAACTGTTAAATCATATAATCAGAATGTTGTATTTATGATTCATACAAATGGAAAAATATTAAATAATGAAAAAAATATGAAAAGAATAATAAGAAGTTTATTTGGACAAATACAAAAGAACAATTTGGATACTTTAGTTTTTTCTGAATGTGAAGAAATAAAATGTATAAAAAATAAAATATATGAAATGGAATGCATAAAAATACTTGACGGAAAAGAATTGATGAGATATATGAAATTCGATATATTTAAATACATATTAAATCTACAAAAAAAACATGTAAATCAGGAGGATATATATTTTTTAATAAAAAAAGATAATAAAAATATGAATTTACAGTTTTTAATGAAATTTATAAAAAATTGCAGAACTGTAAATATTGTTACTGACGATATAAGTAGATTTAAAAAATTGCAAGAGGATTTATATGAAAGAGAAAATATTTTAATAAGTGTTTCAAATAATAAAAGTAAATCTTTAAGAAAAGCAAAATATATTTTTAATATAAATATGGAAAAAAATGATATTGAAAAATTTAAAATAAACAGAGAAGCAATAATAGTTAATTTTAATAAAAGTATAAAATATAATATAAAAACATTTGATGGCATAAATGTAAATTATTTTAAAATAAAAGTACCAGATGAATACATAGAGCAATTTGAAATGATAAATGAGAATAATGAATTTGACGAAACAAAATTATATGAGAGTATATTGTTACAAAAAAATGAAGATGATTTAGAAAAAATAGTTAATGATATAAAAAAAGATGAAATTAAAATATCTAAACTTATAGGTAATAATGGTATAATTGATGAAAAAGAAATTATACGAAAACAGCTAAATCTTATATGAAACTGAAAAAAATAATTGTTCATAGCGAAAAAAGGGGTTTTCGTAAAGTATTTCATTCCTTTTCGACATAATATGATAATATTATTAAAAAAAAGGGAGGAATGTAATATGAGTATGTTAAAAGAAATGAGGTATAAGGACGAAAGCCCTGAAAGGACAGTAAAAAGATTAAAAGAAATACTAAAGAAAAATGGAATAGAAGTAGAGGAAAATTGGAAGAAAAAAAGTAGCATTGGTACATATTCTCTACGTTTATGCATAAAAGGTACTAATCTTGGGCAAAACGGAAAAGGAATGACAAAAGATTTTGCAACAGCAAGTGCGTATGCTGAATTTTTTGAAAGATACCAAAATGGAATATTAGTTTTCAGACAAGAAAAACCTACTAGAGAATTTCCATTTGTATATGCACCAGATGAAAAAAATCTTTCTGCAAGTGAATTGGCACAAAATAGTAATGCTTTTTTGGATAGATTATACAATGAAGAAAAACAAGGTAATGAAAGCAAAGAGTATTTTTTAAAAGAACTATTAGGTGAAAATTCTCAAATAATAGATGTAAATAATCATATTTCATTACCATATTACAGTGTAAAAAATAAAAAAATAACATATTTACCACATATAATTTCCTGTCATTTATGTACTACGAATGGGATGTGTGCAGGAAATACACCTGAAGAAGCAATGATTGAGGGAATATGTGAAATACTAGAAAGATATGTTTCTATGAAATTAATATATGATAAAATATGCCTTCCAGAAATCCCAGCTGAATATATATCTAAATTTCCTCGTGTAAAAGAAATGGTAGATAAAATAAAAAGTAATAAAGATTATATTTGTAAAGTAGTAGACTGCTCATTAGGGGGTAAATATCCTGTTGCAGGTTTAATTGTTATTAAGAAAAATACAGGAAAGTTTGGATTCAAATTAGGAGCACATCCTGATTATGGAATTGCCATGGAGAGGTGTTTTACTGAAGCAGCTCAAGGAATGGACATATATGAATATGCTACAGGTTGTCTATTTGATTTTAAAAATGAAGACATATTTAAAGATGAAAATGTAAGAGAATTTGTTAATTCAAATGTTGCAACAATTCCGTATGAAGTTTTTGGAAAAGAATGTGATTATGAATTTACAGAGATGAAAGATGTTTCGGATTTAAATAATAGAGAGATATTAAATCAATTAATAAAAAGTATATTAAATGAAGGATATGATATTCTTATAAGAGATGTGTCATATTTAGGATTTCCAAGTTATAGAATTATAATTTCAGGGATGACAGAAATTACACATTCAAAAATGGCAGGAAGATTTAGCATGTTTGAAGAAATAGAATATTTATTAAAAGATTTTAATAGAATTAATTTAAAAAATATAGATAAAGTAATTGAAATAATGGAAAAACAAATATATGAAGTTGGATTTTCGTCATTGTATACATTTTTAAATGTAAAAGATTTTAGAATATTACCATGTGAAAATATAGGTTATGGTGCTAAATATTTTTTAGCATTATGTTATATAATGAATATGCAATACGATAAAGCAGAAGAAATCTTGGAAGAAATAATTTATATAGCAGAAAGTTTAATACCAGATAAATTAAAAGTTATGCTAATAAGAGCTGTGTATTATTATGCATCTGCTATGAATAAAATAAAAAATCATGAAAAAGTAATTTATTATATTAATATGTTATTTGATGAAAGTGTTACTACTATAATAGATGATAATTTTAAAGATAGGGAAAAGATATTGTTAAAAAATTATAATATAAAGCCAGAAGATTATGTTGAAAATGATGATGACTACTATTTACCATTCATGAAAACACTTAAAGAAGTACAAAAAGAAAATAATATTGATCAGATGAAATTAGAAACATTATTTGATTAAAAAATCTTGACAAAATCCGAAAATTAGTTTAATATATATCAAGTTATAAATTATACTTACGTTAAGAAGGAGGAGTACTAAAAGTGGGTACAGAAAAAGAAGTATTATTAACACAAGAAGGATATGATAATATTGAAAAAGAACTTGAATATTTATCAACTGAAAAAAGAGCAGAAATAGCAGAAAGAATAAAAATTGCATTAGGGTTTGGAGATTTATCAGAAAATTCAGAGTATGATGAGGCTAAAAATGCTCAAGCTGCAAATGAGAGTAAAATAGCAGAATTGGAAAATAAATTAAGATATGCAAAGATTATTGATGAATCAGAAATAGATACTAAAACTGTACAAGTGGGCAATACAGTAAGAGTGCTTGATATAGAATTTAACGAAGAAGAGTCATATACAATAGTAGGTTCAACAGAAGTTGATTTATCACAAAATAAAATCTCAAATGAATCTCCAATAGGTTTAGCATTATTAGGAGCTAAAAAAGGTCAAATAGTAGAGGCTCAAGCACCAGCTGGAATTATAAAATACAAAATACTTTCAATAACTAAATAATATATATATTTTTGTTTTCATAAAACTTCAAAACATTAAACATTTTGTTTAATGTTTTGGAGTTTTTTTTCTCTTAAGAAATTTTTGTCGAAAACTTACTATAAATCGTCAAAACTTCTCATGTTTCGCTATTGGAAAAATATGTAAATAAATATATAATAGGACAAGAAAAAAATAATGATGGGAGGAGATAATATTTGAATTTAGATTATAAAAAAAAGGACAAGCTGTTATTTGTTGAAATGACAGAAGAAATTGATCATCATATAGCTGAAAAAGTAAGGAGGAAAGTAGATAATGAAATTACAAGATATATGCCGAGAAAAACTATACTTGATTTTACTAGGGTTTCTTTTATGGATAGTGCAGGGATTGGAATGATAATAGGTAGGTATAAAATGATGAAATTAATTGGTGGTAGTTTAGAGTTAAGTAATGTAAATGAAAATATTAAAAAGATTTTAGAGATGAGTGGTATTTCTAAAATAATAGAAATTAAGGAGGCAAAATGAAAAGTATATATGATAATGAGATGAAATTAGAATTTTTGAGCAAATCAAATAATGAGGCATTTGCTAGAATTACTGTTGCTGCATTTGTTTCTCAGTTAGATCCTACAATTGAGGAGTTAGCAGATATAAAAACTGCTGTATCGGAAGCTGTTACAAACAGCATAATTCATGGATATGAGGATAGTGAAGGAATAGTGAAAGTTACAAGTAGGATTTTTAATAATAATATTGAGATAGAGATTTCAGATACAGGCAAAGGAATAGAAGATGTGGAGCTTGCAAGAAAACCATTGTATACTACAAAAGCAAATTTAGAGAGGTCAGGAATGGGTTTTACAATTATGGAAAGTTTTATGGATGAAGTAGAAATAGAGTCTGTAGTAGGATTGGGTACAAAAGTAAAAATGAAAAAGATGATAAAAAAAGTGCCACTAGACGGAGATTGTGAAGAAGTATTTTGTTTGGGAGGCATGTAAATAAGTGATAGAAAAAAATATGTATGAAAAGTATAATAATAGTTCAGAAGACATTGTAAAAGCTCAAAATGGAGACAGTGAAGCTCTTGAAAAGTTAGTTAAAGATAATCAGGGGTTGATGTGGAGCATTGTAAAAAGATTTGGTGGAAGAGGGTATGAGCTAGAAGAACTATATCAAGTAGCGAATTTAGGATTTATAAAATGCATAAAAAAATTTGATACAACTTTTGAGGTTAGACTATCTACTTATGCTGTACCATATATATTAGGTGAAATTAAAAGATATGTGCAAGAAGATGAGCCTATAAAAATTAGTAGGTCATTAAAAGAATTAAGTACAAAAATAGCGTTTTTGCAAAAAGATTATTTAAAGAAAACAGGTAAAGATATACAAATGGAAGATTTGGTAAGAGAATTGCGGAGTACCAAAAGAGGAAATTACCATGGCAATGGAAAGTAAAAATTCGGTAAGCTCTATATATGATTCTTCATTTAGTACAGATGAAGATGGAATAAGTATAATAGAAAAATTATCAAGCAGTGTTGATGAACAAAACGTAATAATAAATAGGATAGCTGTATCTCAATTAATAAGTAAATTGGCAGATTTAGAAAAGAAAGTTATTTTACTTAGATATTATAAAGGGAGAACACAAACAGAAACTGCGAAAATATTAGGAACAAGCCAAGTTCAGGTATCAAGAATAGAAAAAAGAGCATTAGAAAAAATGAAAAGAAAATTGAATGATGGTTTAGTTACGAAATAATGGTTCAAGGAATGGAGGTAGAAAATGAGAAAGATTTTTTTATACTTATTGATATTTATATGTATATGTTTTGTGCTTCCAGTAATTTTTACTTCGAGATTTTCAGAGAAAGTAAATGTAAAAGTTAATTTAAGTGAAGAGAAAATACAAAATGCAAATGAAACAACTGAATCTACGTATGATTATAAAAAATATAAAGAAATAAAACTCTTGCATAAAAAAAGTAAAAAAATTGAAACAATAAAGCTTGACGAATACTTGTATGGAGTTGTATCTGCTGAAATGCCTGCGAGTTTTGAAAATGAAGCATTAAAAGCACAAGCAACAGTTGCAAGAACATATACTTTATATAAAATTGTAAACAATAGTAAAAAACATGATAAGGCAGATATATGTGATGATTCATCATGTTGTCAAGCTTGGATTTCAAAAGATGAAAGATTAAAAAAGTGGAATGAGAAGGAAAGAGAAGGGAATTGGAATAAAATTGTAAATGCAGTAAATAATACTCAGGGAAAAATTATTACATATAATGGAAAACCTATAAATGCATTTTTTCATGCAAACAGTGGAGGAGCAACAGAAGCCCCAATAAATGTATGGGGAGGTTCTGGATATCCATATCTTCAAAGTGTTACTACTTCTGGAGAAAATGCGTACAGTGGATATAAATCAGAATTAAAAGTTACTAAAGATGAGTTTAAAGAAAAAATAAAAAAGGTACACAGTGATTTCGAAATTGATTTTAATAAAAAGGATTGTATAAAAATAGAAGAATATACAGAGGGAAATAGGGTAAAAAATATAAAAATTGGAAATTTGAATTTATCTGGTGTAGAAATTAGAAATATTTTTAGTTTAAGGTCTGCTAATTTTAAAGTAACAATAGATAAAAATGAAATTAAATTTGAAGTAGTAGGATATGGGCATGGTGTAGGGATGAGCCAAACAGGTGCAGATAGTTTAGCTAAAGAAGGAAAAAATTATAAAGATATAATAAATCACTATTACAAAAATGTAAAAATTGAAGATATGTGATGCAAATTTGTATAATTTTCTCAAAAATGTAAATACTTAATCTATAGAAAAAAATCAAGGAGGAATATTTATGAGAAGAGAAAATAGAAAAGATAATGTTGAAGGTGGGTTAAACTTAAAAAACATATTATATGTATCTGGTAGTATTTTAGC
>CANQHH010000059.1 GCA_947623615.1 uncultured Clostridia bacterium
TTACTGTTCCTGTATAATTATTTCCTTTACCTTTTATTGTAACTTTGGCAACTCCAATTTTCTTGTTATTCGAATATGTTACCGTGTAATCTGTTCCGTTTTTTAAAGTTGTGCTTCCATATTTTAATTTTACACTTGGTTTTAAGTATTTTCCAGTGTATGCTACTCTACTTTCTAATGAAATTTTACACTTACTTATTTTAGTTTTTTCTGTATAAATTCCAATCTTATATGGTATCTGTCTTACTGAAGAATATTTATAAATTTTAAAATAATACCACCCTGTACTTGGAGCTACAAATTGATATGTTCTATTTCCATTACTATCTATATTTTGAAATTTGTAATCTGTCAAAGTATCTTTCGTTCCATTGGCATTATATAATTCATAAAATGTAATTGCAGATTCTAACTTATCAAAATTTTCTATAGATAAATTATATGTCTTATTTTTAGTTAAATAAAATTTATAAAAATCATTATTATCACAATCTCCACCTTCACTGCCAAAATATGAAGTATACATTGTGTTAAAATCAAGCTTTGTTGCTAAACCTGTTGTTCCATTTGGCTCTATTCCACAATAATTATTGTTTTTAAAACTGAAATTATAATATGTCTCTATTGAGCCTGATCTAACCGTAAAACCTGGTGTTACTGTAACATAATATGTACCTTTATTCAGTCCTACATAATATGTATAATTTGGAGATGCTGATTTTACGCTTTCTCTTGAATTTGTGTCCCAAATTGCATTTCCATTTTGGTCATACACACAAATCTCTAATCTACCATATTCTCCCTCTGCATCGTCTGGCTTACTAAATGTCATTGTTAAAATTCCTGGTGATTTAACATTTATTTTGTTATAGCAAAATAGATGATCACTATATCTTAACCAAGTTTTACAATATTGCTTTCCGAATGTTACATTTATCGGATTAGCCATTGTAGTACCTGGTTCTGCTGTAGTACTTACAGCTTTTACAACTGATGGCGTAAAAAATAATGCAAACAATACTACCATCATTAAACTTAATGTCTTTAAGTTTTTAGTCATACCATCCACTCCTTTTATTTTTAAACTCCATACTTATTATATCACTATTTAACATACTGTCAATACATTAGTTTGCATAAAAAGCAAGGCAAATTTTGATTAATCAGTGGTCTGTATTTGTTTTATTTAACCTTAATATTCTTTACCTTACAATATGAGCTATAAACTTTATCTTTATCAACGCTTTTATATGCTTTTATTTTAAAGTAATATTTTTTTCCTTTTTTTAAGCCACCTTTTGTATATTTTACTGTTCCTGATTTTGTTATTGTTTTTATTTTTTTATATTTTCCATTTTTACTTGTTGACATATATATTTGATATCCACTTACACCAGATATTTTTTTCCATTTTAATGTAACCTTTTTACTTTTTGTACTAATTTTAGTTATTTTAGTCGTTATTGGTGCAGTTGATGTTTTTAATGAAGAACTATATTTCCCAAAATATTGCACTTTATTTATTGTTTTATATCCTCTTACTCTAAATTTACATATTGTTCCAGCTTTTAATTTCTTTATTGTGTATTTTGTACTTGTAGTTTTTCCAACATATTCCCATTTCTTTTTAGAATAATTGTATTGATATACTTTGTATCCCGTAACACCTGTAGCTTTTGACCATGAAATTTTTACTGCATTATTTGAAACTTTTGAAACTTTTAATTTATTTACTTTTGCCGGCTTTATTATAAATGTTTTGGTTAATGTTCCTGTATAATTTCCCTTTCCTGTTACTACTGCTGTTGCTTTTCCTAGATTTTTATTGTTTTTATATGTCACCGTATAATCTATTCCATTTTTTAATGTTATACTACCATCTTTTACTGTTATACCTGGTTTTATATATTTACCTGTATATGTTTGATTTAATATACTATTTACCTTAAACTTTGAAATCTTCTTTGCATTTATTTTTAATGTTGCTGTTTTATTTGCTATTGTATTATAATTTTTACTATCTCCTGTAAACATTGCTGTTACAGTATATGTTCCTACTGCTTTTTTCCCATTGTTTGTATATTTTACTGTTACTCCTGACGGTAATCCTGTAGCTGTTATCCAATGTGATTTTCCATCATATGTAACTGTTAAGTTATTAAATTTAACCTTATTCATATCATATGTTGCTTTATTTATTTTAAACGTTTTCGTAATTGTTCCAATATAATCTCCCATACCAATTATAGTTATTGTAGCATTACCAACGTTTACATTGTTGTTATATGAAATTTTATAATCAATTCCATTTGTTAAAACCTTATTCGCATCCATTATTATTACATTTTGAGTAATTGTTTTTCCTGTATATACCTGCTCTGATATATTTGTTATATTTAGGAATAATACATTTGTTACGTACTCATGAGCTAATGAATATTTTTCTACATACTTATCTGCATATGAATTTTTCTCAATGCGAAACACTAGACCTACAGGAGCTGTTTGATATCCCCCTCCTCTTAAGAAAGCAAAAGCATTTTCCCCTATTGAGCCTACGCTATTTGGTATTGTTATTTTATTTAAGTTTGTACATTCCCCAAATACATAATCTCCTATAATTTCTACATTATTTCCTAAAACTATATCTTGCAAATCTGTACAATTTTCAAACACATGCGATCCTATAATTCTTACATTATCATGTATATTTATATCTGTTAAACTTGTACAATAATAAAATGCACTATCTCCTATTTTGGTTACACCTTTTCCTAGTTCTACTTTTTTTAATTTTGTACAGGTAGAAAAAGTCTCAAGTTTTATCTCTTCAACATTATCTGAAATTTTAACTCTGGTTAAGTTTGAACATCTTGAAAATGCGCCATCTCCAATATCTACCACATTATTTGGTATATTAATATCTGTTAAACCATCACACTCTCCAAAAGCAAGGTTTCCAATCGTTTTTACACTATTAGGTATTTCTATATCCTTTAAATCTTCACACCACCAAAAAGCATAATCGCCTATACTAGTGACACTGCTTGGTATTTTTATTTCAGTCAACTTATTACAGCTCATAAAAGTACCATTTTCTATAGATAAAATACCATTAGGTATATTGATATTAGTTAAACTCTCACAGTCTAAAAAAGAATAAGTTCCTATTTTTTTTACGCTATTAGGTATAGTTATATTTTCTAATTTTGTACATTTTTCAAATGCACGACTTTCAATATTAGTTACACTATTTGGTATCGTTATATCTGTTAAATTTGTACACCCTGAAAAAGCACCTTTACCTATACTTGTTACTTTTTTACCATTTATTGTCTTAGGTATTATTACTTTAGTAACATCATTATCAGCATCATTAATTTCTATTTCATTTGTTTTGGAATCTATATTATAAATTAAACCTTCATACTCTCCTTGTGCATCTGCAAAAACATTACTAGGTATAAAAAAAATTAGAGAAAAAAATATTATAAATAAACATATTTTTATTTTAAATTTCATATTTCATCTTCCTTCCCTCAATTTTTTATTTCTAAAATCTTATTATATAATTTCTCTTACTTTTAAATTCCCCTCTTCTACTTTTTCGACCTTATTATATCATCACATTGCATACCTGTCTAGTTGCTAGTCAAAACATTAACTATTATATAATTTACGCATTTTTTCATCTACTTTTTTCATAAAAACAAAACCTCAATATATTTATTATTTTTAATAAACATATTGAGGTTCTTTATAACCAATAAATTTTTATGCTGATTTTAATTCTAATCTTAATTTATCTGCAATCATTGCAATAAATTCTGAATTTGTAGGTTTACCTTTACTTGCTGAAATTGTATAACCAAAAATATTTTCTACTACCTCTGTTTGACCGCGTCCCCATGCAACTTCTATTGCGTGTCGTATTGCACGTTCTACACGTGATGGAGTTGTTGAATATTTTAAAGCAATCTCTGGATATAATTGTTTTGTTATCTGATTAATAACATCTATATTATTTACAACCATTATAATTGCTTCCCTT
Organism: uncultured Clostridia bacterium; assembly: GCA_947623615.1. GTDB lineage: Bacteria > Bacillota > Clostridia > TANB77 > CAG-508 > CALXVA01. The sequence continues at coordinate 4,052 of CANQHH010000059.1, forward strand.
AAATATTGATATCCTTTTATATGAGCTGGCACTCCAACTTCATGTATCACATTTGTTACTAAAGCCTCCAAATTCTCCTCGTTTCTTTTCTCTTCAGGAGATATGTCAATGTATTGCTGTTTTATTTCTCTACTTATAAAATTATTTTTATATTGAGTTGGCTGAAAATATTTCAATTCTTTTATTCTTTTTACAAGTACATTTATATTAAATGGTTTTACAATATAATATTGTGCTCCTAAATTAATAGCCTTTTGAGTTATCTTATCTTGACCAACCGCTGAAAGAATTATACACATAGGCTTTTTTTCCATTTCAGTATCACTTAATTTTTCTAGAACTCCTAATCCATCTAAATGTGGCATTATTATATCTAATAGTACAATATCTGGTTTTGTGCTTAATATCTTTTCATACGCTTCATTTCCATCTCTGGCTACCCCAACAACTTCCATATCACTCTCTTTTGATAGGTAGTTAATAAGTGTTGACGCAAATTCTTTATTGTCATCTGCCACTAAAACTTTTATTTTTTCACTCACTAAAATTCCCCCCTAAAAATCTTTAATTTTTACAGTCCTCATTATACATTTATTTCCATTTTATTGCAATAGTTTTCTGGAAATTTTTTCAAATTTTTCTTTTTACTTTATATTTTCTTTTATATATTTTTCCTTTAAAACACTATAGCTTAAAATATTTACTTTTCTTTGTGTTTCATCAATTATTTTTTCTTTTTCTCCATTTTCAATGTCTATCAAGCACTGTATTTCATTTCCATAAATTGCCTTTTTTATTTCTATATTTCTTTTATCACAATAATATTTAAATTTTTCAAAATCGCTATATGAAATAGCAACCTCCAATTCACACCCTTTCTTCATTTTTATAATTCCTGAATTTTCTATTGACTTTAGAGTTGCCTCAGAATATGCTCGTATTAAACCTCCAGTTCCTAATAAAGTGCCACCAAAATATCTTGTAACAACAACTAGGACATTTAACAAGTTATTTTTTTGCAATATACTTAGCATAGGCGCTCCTGCAGTGCCACTTGGCTCTCCATCGTCTGATTGCTTCTCTCTAATTCCATTTTCTTCAATAACTCTATAAGCATAACAATTATGTCGTGCATCAAAATACTTCTTTTTTATTTCTCTTATATTTTTCTCCGCTTCCTCTACTTTCTCTACATAAAATACATGTGCAATAAATTTAGATTTTTTTTCCTCAATCTCAGCATTACTATCTTCAGCTATCGAATTAAACTCGTCCATTATATCATTCCTTTATTAATTTATTTGCATACCTGAAGTATATCCTGTTGAATATGCAATTTGTAAGTTAAACCCTCCTGTATAAGCATCTACATCTATAATTTCTCCTGCAAAAAATAGTCCCTTAACTATTTTTGATTCCATTGTTTTGGGATTGATTTCTTTTATATTTATTCCACCTGATGTTATAATTGCTTCTTCTATTGGTCTAAATCCTTTTACAGTTTGTTCAAAATTTTTTAATAAATCTACTATTCGTCTTCTTTCTTTTTTGGTTATTTCATTCACTTTTTTATCTGGTAAAATTCCTGATAATTCTACAACTACATCTATCATTTTCCTAGGCAACAATTTATCCAAACTATTTTTAAATTGCTTATTTTTATCTTCTAAAAAGTCCCTTAAAATTCTATCATCTAATTTTTTTTCAGATAATGCTGGTTTCATATCAATGATAATCTTTATTTGATTATTTCTTAACAATTCATCTATATTTTTATATCTTAAAAGATGAGCTGATGAACTAAGTATTATTGGACCAGATACTCCAAAATGAGTAAATAACATTTCTCCAAAATCTTCATACACTATTTTTTTACTAGAAATGTCTTTTATCTTCATTCCTACATTTTTTAACGACAAACCTTGCATTTTTCCGCATATTAATGTACTTTCCTTATTTGTTACTAGTGGAACTAATGATGGTCTTATTTTTTTAATCGTGTGCCCTACTTCTTCTGCCAATAGATATCCGTCTCCAGTTGAACCTGTACCTGGATAACTTTTACCACCTGTAGCCAAAATAACTTTATCTGCATCTATTTGTTGCATTTTGCCATTCAGTTCATATTTAACTCCTACAACTTTTCCTTCAGCTACAATTATTTTTTTTACATTCGCATTTGTTAATATTTTAACATTCATTTTTTTTGCTTTACTTAACAATGCTTTCCTTACATCTTCTGCTTTATCCGATACAGGAAAAACTCTATTTCCTCTTTCTTCTTTTGTTTTTACACCCTCCTCTCCTAATATTTTAATTATATCTTGGTTATTAAAATTATTAAATGCACTATATAAAAACATTCCATTACCAGGTATATTTTTTATAAATTCACTAATTGGTAGACTACTTGTTATATTACATCTTCCTTTTCCTGTAATAAGTATTTTCTTTCCTAACATATTCATTTTTTCTAGTATAACCACTTCGTCTCCATATTGAGATGCTGAAATAGATGCTAACATTCCAGCTGGTCCACCACCTATTATTACTACCTTCAACTTTTTACCATTCCTTTTTATCTAATCTTTCAAATACATAAAAAATAATTTATTAATACTTATATAGACATAGACATGTACACAGTATAATAAATTACTTTTTATTATAATTAAATTATATTCTCTATTGCTTTCATTACACCTATTTTTCCATAATAATATGTAAGTCCTCCTTGCATAAAAGCTGTATATGGAGGTCTTATTGGTCCATCACATGATAACTCGATTGATGAGCCCTGTGTAAATGCGCCTGCAGCCATAATAACTTTATTTGTGTATCCTGGCATGTCCCATGGTTCTGGAATAGAATTTGAATCCACTGGTGACCCCATTTGTATTCCCTGGCAATATTTTATCAATTTTTCTTCATCATTAAAATTTATAGTTTGTACAATATCAGCCCTATTTTCGTTATATTTAGGACTTACATCAAATCCTAATTTTTCCAAACATCGACTTGCAAATACTGCTGTCTTCAAACTACTTGCTACAACATTTGGTGCCATAAATAATCCTTGTAAAATAGATTTATTAATTCCTAATGTTGGTCCTACTTCTTTTCCTTCTCCTGGTGCTGTTAATCTTTCTGCAACTAAATTAATTAATTCTTTTTTTCCTGCTACATAAGCACCATTTGGAGCAATTCCTCCTCCAAGATTTTTTATTAAAGAACCAACAATGATACTAGCTCCTACTGATAAAGGCTCTTTCTTTCCAACAAATTCGCAATAACAGTTATCTATCATAATTATTACATCTTTGTTTACATCTCTAATAACTTTTATGACCCTTTCAAGTTGATCAATGTCAATACTTTTTCTAGAGCTATATCCTTTTGACCTCTGTATCTCTATTACCTTTACATTATCTTTTACTCTTTCCCTTATAGAATCATAATCAAAATCATCATTTATTAGTTCTATTTGCTCAAAATTAACGCCAAATGACTTTAAAGAACTTGGGTTATCTACAATTCCAATTACTTCATCTAATGTATCATATGGCTTTCCTGTTATGCTAAGTAAAGTGTCTCCTGGTCTAAGTAATGCAAATAAAGTAACTGTTAATGCATGTGTTCCGGAAATGAACTGCGATCTTACCAAACTATCCTCAGCTTCTAAAACTTGAGCAAATACTTTTTCAATCGTATCTCTTCCTACATCTCCATATCCATAACCTGTTGTGCTTCCAAAATGCATATCTGAAATTTGATTGTCTTGAAATGCCTTTAAAACCTTAATTGTGTTATATTCACAAATGTCATCAATTTCATTATATATATTTTTTACATCTTCTTCTACATCTTGTGCCAATTTAATTATTTCATCCTTTATTCCATATTCCCTATATGCATTACTATTCATTCTATTTCTCCTAATTATTGTATTTCATCTGTATAATATGAATTTTCATACCATTCTGCTGCTCTATAAAATTTACCTATAAAATCTACATC
>CANQHH010000060.1 GCA_947623615.1 uncultured Clostridia bacterium
TAGTATCTTCTGGATCTACTACAGAAAATTTAATTGTTCTATCATTGTGGTTACATTCTATAATTTTAACTGTTGGTTTTTGTTTTAGAATTTCCACAGTTGTTTCATATGCAGTCGGTAATTCAACTGTTAGTTGGTCATATACAATTTTTTTAACTTTAAATGTGTATTTTCCAGATTTAGTTGGAACTGTAAATGTAGCTTTGTATTGATCTTCTGCGCCTTCTACTTTTTCTACATAATATTCTTTGTTATCATCATCTTCTAGTTTTATTGCTTGTATTTCTTTAGTCTCATTATCTTTTATTGTGTATGTAATTGGTATTTGAGTTTGACCGTTTTCTTCTCCTCTTTCGATGAATTTATTTTCTTTTTTATCATCGGTTTCAATATTTACCCAATTTTTCAATTTCAAAGATAATGTACCATTATCTAATACTTCATCAATATGTGTTTGTGCACCATGCCTATCATATGTGAATTGCAATTTAACTGTATATGTGCCTGCATCAAAATATACTTTATCTATTTCATAGCTTATATCAGCTGTGCCATCTGTTAAATCTGGCACTGAAATTTCAGCTACAGTATCAACATCTGTTGAATCACTTCCACCTTTTATTACTTGTGCTTTTATTTTTGTTACTGTTTTATCAGGGTCTTTTAATTTGAAGTTTACATTTATTTTGTTTTCATCAGTAAATGTTGCATTTGCTTCCTCAATGCTAGGTGCTGTAAGGAATACGTATATACTTTCTGCATTTTCTAGTTGTGGTTCATCTTTACCTTCACTTCCTAGTATTTCTGGTCCTTCATAATTTGGTTTCTTTAAAATTCTACCATTTGAGAATTTTACAGCCATTAGTTTTAATTCTAATTTTTGTTGATTATTTACAAAATCAATTATTGCTTGGTATCTACCATCTTCCAATTTTTCAACTTCATAGAATTTACCTAAGAAATATGCTTGTGTTATTTCAAGATTTTCATCTTCTGCAAAGCTACATGCAAAACTTACCTTTAACTTACCGATTGTTTCATCTACATTTTCTAATTTTAATTTTCCATCATATTGGAATTTATAATCCAATACAAAATGATATATTTCTTCTTTTTTCAATGTGCCTTTATATTCTTGATTTTTATTTTCTTTGCTTAAATCTTCATTAGTTAATATTGTTCTATCAAATCCTGCTTCAATTGAAATATCATATTTTTGGTTCTCTTCTAGGGTTGGTATTGTACCTGGTACTTTTATGATATTATCATGTTGATAATTGGTTTTATCAAATGTAAGCTCTCCACCTTCAATTGGCTCACTTTCGCCTTCTTTTTTGATTGTAACTTTACCTTTTGTGAATGCATTATCTTCATCTACCAATTTAAAGCGTAACTCTTGCGCACCATCAAATGCATAATCTGAAAGATTCATTTCCGATTTTAATACATCTATTTTTGTTTTAGTTTCATCTTCATCTTTCATTATTGCAGATGTTGATGTTTGACTATCATTATCAAAGTATTCAATTGATTTTACTTCAACTTCTACTGTTGTTGGTGTATCTGGTGCATTAAATGATAGTGTGTAATATTCTTCATTTTCGTGACCTTCGCCCCCTACACCTGTTTGTGTAACTGGTATAAATTCTTCTTGACCTGGTTTTCCATCAATTGTTGTTACTATTTTGAAGCCATTTGGTTTGAACCTATCGGTTCCTTCTGCATTATCTTCTATTGTGTAGTTTATTTTTATTTCTTCGCCTTTTTCTACATAGTATTTTTCAGCAGTATTTGAAAGTATATTTGCATCTACATTTATTGTTACTGTGGTTTTTGCTAATTCTTGTTTTTCTTGTGGTTCACCACAGTTTCTATCATAATCAGCAAGTACTTGAATTGTGTAATCACCTTTTTGATTTACTGGTATATCATTCAAATTGAATTCACCTGGTTCTTGTGGTCTTGGTGTTTCGAAAAGTGATTCTCCATTTGGTTTTATTACATTTATGTATGTATTTGTAACACAGGTATCTGGGTCTTGTACTTGGAAATTTCCTTTTATTACACGGTTAGCATCTATATCATCTTCTTGTTCGCCGTCTTTAAGTTCTATATTTCCTGTTAATGTAGCATTTGGCATATTTTTATATATTACTATTGAATTTGAAATTTCGTTAAATTCTTTACCATCGTTCAATGTAGCTTTTCTAAATGATATTTCTTGCCTTTTATCTGGATCAATATTTTTTAGTGTAACTGTATATTTATATTTTATTACTTCACTTGGTTCTTCTTGTTGTACTACTTCATATTGTATATCTTCATAGCGGTTATCACCTATTTCTATTGATTTAATTATTTCGTTTGCTCGGTTTGTGCTTTCAAATTCTATTGTTGCAGTTTTTACATCTCTATCTACTTTAGTTACTTTTTCATTTTGTATTTGAAAATCATAATTTGTTACCACCTTTATTTCTGGTTGGTCCAAGCTTAGATTTTTAGCAATTGAAGCTAACTCTGTTGGGTTCTCTAACCTATTAGCTATAAATGCAGTACCTTCTACTTTTAAGCGGTATGTACCATTTTCTTCAATTGGAATTTCCCTTGTTGCCTCATTTCCTGATTTATTTTCATCTGCTGTTCCAATTAATTTATTATTCTCATCAAGTTTTACTTCTTGATACTGACCATCTGAACCTTTCTTTAATAATGTAATTATTGCACCTGACTCATATGGATTTTCTTTATCTGTGCTTACATGAACTACATCTGCTTTATCAGGGTTGCTAAGTTTAACTGTTAGTAATGCTTTTCCATCTTTTTCTTGTTTTTCATATGATAGTTTTGGTTCATCTTTTAGTATTTCTATATTTGCCATATTTTGGTCATTTTGTGGTACTTCTACAATTATTGGTTCTGTAGGGTTATCTGGGTTTTCATATGCTACTTTTTGTACTCTACATGTTCTTTTACCTGGTATAACTGCCGTTTCACCTGTAGTAGGTGTTAGAGGGGTTGTAATTGTATATGTACCAGTTTTTTCATCTTCATTTGGTATATCTTCAAATACAATTTCTTGCCCTTCTTCTGGTGTGCAGTGTACATAGAATTTAGTTATTTTATATTCTGTATTGTCTGTAACATGCACTGTGGCATTTACTTGCTCGGTTTTAGCATATAGTCTTTTATTATTTTCTGTTTGAATTGCTGTAACTTCTGTTTTTATCTCTTGAATTTCAGGTTCTTCAGTTATTCCTATATTTTTAGTTACATCGCCTTTTCCGTCAAGTTTATCAAATGTGGCTTGTATTGCGAGTATGTATTCACCTTGTGGTATTGCTTGTGGGAATTTTATTTCTTTACTTCCAAAATCTGAAATATCAGCAGATATTACTTCTTTTTGTGTTTTATTATTTATTACAACTGCTTTTGCCGATTTTATAGTTCCATCAGGGTCGCTTATTGTGAATTTGGCTAAATTTTCTTCTATATTTAATTCCAAATCGGAAGCTATAGGTTCTTCTTTAAATACTTTTACAGGTTCTACATTTGCTTTAAAGCCAACCGCATTATCTAATATAGCCTCTGTAATTATGTATTGTTTTGGTGTTTCTTGTGTAAAAGGTACTTTTATTTGGTATCTATTTTGTCCTAGTGGTTGTATTTCATCACACCTATACTCTGGGTTAGTTGATGCCAAAAGGACTGCTTGCTCTTGATTTGTTTTTGGTAATTCTTCTTGTACTATTACTGCTTTTATAGGTAAGTTGTGATTATTAGTACTTTTGAAGCTAATATATACAAATTTGTTATCTGCATCGTTTTGTACTCTTGTAACTTTTACATCATCTAATGTGAAACCATATTCTCCATTATATATTGTTATTGTAGAATTTATTGCTTTTAACTTTTCTTCACCATCACCAATATCATATGTTCCTGTAACATCTACTGTATAGCTTGCTGTTTCTATATTGTCTGTATTATCAAGTACTATATTATATACTCCATCTGTTGATTGTATTTTTGTGCTTTCATCTGCATTTGTTCCAAATGTTCTGGTTGTAATTTCTGTTTCGCCTTTTTTGATAACTATATTTCCTTTTGTGATTGCTTGCTCTTCATCCTTTACTTTTACAGATACTGTTCTTGTTGATTGGTCATAAGTTATTGAAAGTAGTTCCGGTTTTTGTTTTTGCACTTTTATTGTTGCCGCATTTTCTGGAAGCTTAGCAGTATTTAGAATGTCTGAATCGAATTGTACACTTTCTACTTTGTATTTTATTTCTTCAAAGGCTTCAGCTTCATTTGGTACTGTTACATTTATCCTATATGTTGCAGTTTCTTGCGTATTATCAGTTATAATCGGTGCCTCTAAAGCTATTTTGTTATTATCACCAATAGGATATTCCTTTCCTTCTTTTCCGGTTGCTTTTAAAATTATACTATTTAGATTTTCATTAATTGGTCTATTTGTTTTTATTGTGTAATCTATTTGTACTTCTTGACCTTTTCCAGCTGTTATTGGGCTATTTGTAGATGTTTTCTTTGTTTCTACAACCTCCATTTTTGTATTTTTTATTTCAGCTGTATATGGTACATTTATTTCTTTATTTTCTGCAAGTACCTGTTCGCTATGTGTTTTACCGTCATTTAAATTTACTCCTGTTAGTAGAAGTCTAACTGTATGTGGACCAGCATATTTTGGTGCATGGTTTAATACTACTGTCTTTTCTGTATTTTCTGCATCTGGTGTTTGTACCTGATTATCAGATGTTGTGAACATTTGGGTGCCATCTTTATCAAACACTTTTATTGTTAGTGTATTTATCGAGTTTAAACCTGATGTTATTTTATATGTTACTTCTATATTTCCTTCACTTTCAGGTATTATTCTTGCATTTGTAATTTCTGCTGTTGGCATTTGCTTAAATATTTCGAATGTAGGAGTGATATCGTCGTCTATTGTAAATTGTTTACCTCCAAGTACTTGTGCCCCTGTTATTTTATACATTTGGTACTTATCTAATTCAGTATAAGGAATTTTAGCTGTGTATGTATCAAAGCCTTCTGTATTATGTGAAGTTCTTGTAACTTCTATTAAACCGTCTATTCCTTCTAGCATAATATGTGTTACATAATATTCTCCAATTTCGTTATCTGTATATGTATTATTTGTACTCTTAAATGTAATTTCTGCAAAGTTTTCTGTTCTTGATACATTTGTTACATTAACATCTGTTAATGTAAAACCTTCTATTTTAAAGCCTACTATTTTTTCTTCTTCTGGTAAGAAATTATGATTTGCTTTATAGTTAGCATTTCCCATTTCACCATCTAAATCATAAGTTCCCCTGATTTCCACTTTGTATTGTTGTTTGTTTTGTAATTCTGGTAATACAATATCTTTCTCTTCACCTGAGTAGATTTCTTCGCTAACAATTTCTTTGCCATCTGGAAGAGGTATAACCTTTAGAGTTACCTTTTTTCCTTCAAGAGCATCATCGTCATCTGTTACTTTTACTTTGATTTTTGGATTATGAACATCATCATCATTATAACTGTACTCCACCTTTGGCTGTGTTTTTAATACATATATTTTAATTGCATGTTCTAATGAAATTTCAGTTCCATCTGCAAATATAAGTTTTGTTACTGTGTAAGTAGCTTCTCCTGCTTTCTCAGGTGAAGTTAGAACTGCTTGATTTGATGTTACATCTAATTCATGTATCTCATTTTTATCGTCCTTTAAAACTATTTTTGTAATTGTACTTCCAGTATTGTTTGGTGCATTTATATTTAATGTTGTTTCAGTATTTCTTTCTACATATGTATTTGCTGTAATTGTAAAGTTTGTAACTTTTGGTTCAATTTTAACATTTGTATTTGCAAGTTCTTCATTTTTGTGAGATCTACCATCTAATCTTTCATAACTTCCTGTAGCTCTTATAATATATTCTCCAACAATGTTATAGTTTGATTTGAAGCTTATTTGATAATCTTTTTGGTTTTCATCATCTTCTAAAACTGTTGTATCTGATTCTACTATTTCAGCATCTTCTTGCCATTCTTCTTGTTCACCTTGTTTTTTGTATATACTAACTTTTGGTTCTGTCAATATTTTTTCTGGGTCTATTACTTTTAGTGTTGTTGTAATTTTTCCTTCTTCACTAATGTTAGGTGTTTCAAGTGTTGCAGTTGGTGCTACATAATGTGTTGAAATTTGAGTTGTACTTCCTTCTTTAAAATTATCTATTACTACACCTGTTTTTAGTTTTACACTTTTGATGTTATATTCATGTTTGTATTGTTCTTCTTCTTCTCCTCCTGTTGCTATTTTTACTGTGTATTTATTACCTGTAAATGTTGAAATTGGTATATTTTTCATTGTTTCAGTTTTTTCATTTACCGTTGTATCCATTGTAATACTTGCAATTTCAGCATTTAAATCGTTTGAACTTGTAAATGTTATTGTAGTTTTTCCTGTGTTTGCATCTATTTTCGTTTCTTTTTGTTTTGTATTTATTATTAAATTATAATCTGCTTTTAATTGTAAACCTTCTATTACTTCTGTAATTGTGCCAGTTTCAGTTCCTTTTCCTTGAACATCATATTCAATTACTACTTCTATTGAATATGTTTCTCCTTCAACTATTTCTGTAAATGTATCTGGTTCTGCTCCTTCTGGATGTGAACCATTAATATTAGCATCTTCTATTTCTTTAAATAATGAGAAATAGTAATCTTTATTAACTTCAGTAAATTCTCTAGTTTTTACTACTTTTCCAGTTGCATCCTTTAATTTTACAGTTGCTTTTTTAAATGCTTTTGCATTTTCATTTGGATCTGTAAAATGGAATTTCATTTGTGGTTTGTTATTATCGTTATCTTTGTTTTCAAGTGTATTTTCAAATGTTGGTTTTGCATTTTGTACTTTTTGTTCAAATGTATATGGAGGCTCTAATTCTTCTACCTCTTCTCCCTCATATATTAATTTAGTTGCAGTAAATTCTACCATTGGTGCACCTGTTTCATCTATTCTACTATTATTTAAAGGTACTGGTACATCTACTGTATATGTTGTTTCATTATCTGTTGCTAATCCATTTGAAATTTTTGCTTCATATTGGTTACCATTTACTTCTATGTATTTAACTTCTTTTCCTATGTTGTCATACACTTTGTAAGTTATTGTAACAATTTCTCCTTTTGTTGGCTGATTTCTTTCTATTGAGCCATTTATTATTTTTGCTACTAATTCTTCAGTTTTTGAAGTTTCTTTAAGCAATTGACCTTGCAACAAGCCTGCCCCATTTTTTAGATCATAATCTGCTAAAATTTCAAGTTTATATTCTCCTGCAATATCTGCTGGCTTTCCAAATGTTCCAGTATATTCTCCTGATTCTTCTTTTGTTATATCTATTCCTACTGTATCTGAGTTATTTGGATATGTTAGGCGTGCTTTATAGTTATTGCCATTTTGATCATTTTTTATTTCAGCTTTTGCTGTTATTTGCTTGTTTGTGCCATCTATTGCAAGTTCTAAGTTTTCAACTTCTGGTTTATTTAAATATACTTTGAAAATTGTATCTGTTCTTTCAGTATCTAGATTTTCAGCATATCCATTGTCTAAAATTAATTCTGTTATTTGGAATGTTTTCGCTTCATTTGAGTTATATGGTATTTTTGCTGTATATATATCTCCTTCTCTTGTTATATTATTTACCAATATATTTTCATATATTTTCATTGCTTTTATTGCATTTCCAGTTTTAGTTGTTGCATTAAATTTTAATGTAATAAATCCAGCTTGTATATTTTCTTTATATTCTTGGACCTCTATATTTTCAATTCTTACAAATTCAATTCCATAGTCTGATACAAAGTTTGATAAATCTATTTTTTCTAATGTTTCAGTAAGCTCTTGCTCACCTTCTTTTTCAACATATGTATAACTAATTTCTATTG
>CANQHH010000061.1 GCA_947623615.1 uncultured Clostridia bacterium
ATGCTTCATGCTATGACAGAAGATGAACAAGTTGATTTTTATAATAGAATGAATAAAGAATTTATAGGAACAAATTTAGATTATGGAGTAAAAAATACATGGTTTGCAGAATTTAACCCAACATATTGTACTAATTGTGATAATTGTGGTGAGAAATTTTTTCTATTAGAAAGGAACGGCGATATTTATTCTTGTGTAAGAGGGCAAAAAAATAATGAATTTTATTATGGAAATATATATAACGATGATGTTGAAACAATTTTTAATAATGCCAGTAGAAAAATTTTTGAGATACATAACAAGATAGGCTTTAGCGAAGAATGTTTGAACTGTAAATATTTGTATTTGTGTAAAACAGGGTGTCCATTTGTAAAAAATAAATATAATACAAATAAATCATATACTTGTAAATTGCAGCAAGAAATATATAAAGATAATCCACAATTATATCCAGAAGATGAAAACAATGAAGAATCTATTTATATGTATTTAAGCAAAATACATCCAGATATTTCAACGGATTTTTATCCTAAAGAAAAGAAAATTATGGGGCAAGACATACCAAGTTTAACATCAATTATAGAAGCGGATAAAAAATTAAAAAACATATATAATCCAGATGTATTTATACTAAAAGTTGATGATACTGAATATAAGCTTGAATCTCAAATAATAAAGAGTAAAAGAGATATTGTGTATTTAACAGATGAAAGTAAAATAAAGCTTTATATAAAAGAGGGAGTATTGGAGGATTGTGATTATCCTGCAAGTAATTCATTGTATATGATGTTATTAACAGGAGATACATTACAATATGGAGATGAGCAAAGAGTAAAGCAAGAACATATTATGACTCATCAAATATTTACAAATACAGTAAAAAAAGAAAAATCTGATAAAGAAGGTTATTACGGTGTGGACATATCAAAAATATTGAGTCTATATTATGATAAGTTATCTACAGAAAATCCAAATAACTTATTCTTTACTACAACGGAATTAAGAGATTATCATTATACTAAACATAAGAATAATGCTTATTATCATATACAAGCGATAAATTTACCATTTCAAAATATAGAATTATTTTATGTTGATTGTAAGGGGGAGACTAACTATTTTGAAAAATGGATGGACACATAGAAAGTAAAAAATAAAAAAATAGGGTTTCCATTCGGATTCCCTATTTTAGTATTCTTACCTTAATCTTCAGTTCTTTCAATAGGAGATGTACTATTGACTATTATTAATGGATCATTTTCACTTTCACTTTCAAGTGCTAACCCCGCATTTTCAATAGCTGTTTCTACTTTAATTAATTCGTTAAAAGTTTTTTCATGTGCATGCTTATATACAAAAAATAAATTTGTCATTATTGCAAGTGCGATTACTAATATAATAATTATAGCTAAAAGTATTTTGTTATTTAATTTGTTCATATAATTTACCCCCTAAGTTTTCAATAAGTGACGTTTTTATATCACATCTAAGTTAAATTATATATTTATTATAGCTAAAAATCAATATATTTTTTTTATTTTAGATTGTTCATTAAAATGAGCAAAAATATAAAAAGATGTTCACTTTAATGAGCAAGTGTGCTAAAATGATAAAGAAGAATATAAAGAATTAATAGTTGCCTTAGGTACGCTAGTTGCTTTATACCATAGTCAATGATTAGATTATAATTTCAAGGGAGTACTTATGTGTACCTTGTAAGCGAAAAGAGAAAGGAATGGAGTTGAAATGATAGATAAAAAACCAAAAACATATAATGAAATTGTTAGATTAAAGAAATGTTATACATTGGCAAATTATTATTCTAATATAACAGAAAATATGTTTAATGAAATATATGATTTTTTGGGTGAATCAGAGGGGAATTCGATAGTTGCTAATAGAAATATTTTGTCACTTGTAGATGAAAATGGAAAAGTTGTAAAAACATTTTCAATTGTTCCAAAAAATACTTCATTTGATAAAATAAATATTGATAGCAGCGGAGTTACTATAGTCCCACATTATACTTCAAGTTCATCATCATATGGAGGTTCATCTGGAAATAACAATAACAACAATAATAATAACAACAATAATAGTTAAAGTAAAAAAAGTAAAATGCGAGGAGAAAAAATGGAACTAGTTAAAATTGGAGAGAAAACGTATTATATAAAAAATAATACAAATATAGGAATATATAAAATAGATGAGGAAAATGTTTATTTAATTGATACAGGTAATGATAAAGAAGCGGGAAAGAAAATATTAAAAATAATTAATGAACAAGGCTGGCAAGTGAAAGGAATAATAAATACACATTCAAATGCAGATCATATAGGAGGAAATAAAGTAATTCAAGATAGGACAAATTGCGATATATTAGCATATAACATAGAAAAAAGTTTTACAGAGAATCCTATTTTAGAGCCATCATTTTTATATGGAGGATATCCATTTAAAGGTATCCAAAATAAATTTCTAATGGCAAAATCATCGAATGTAATTTCATTACAAAATAATATTCCAGATGGTCTTGAGTATTTTTCGTTAAAGGGACATTTTTTTGATATGATAGGAATAAAAACAAGTGATGATGTCTATTTTTTAGCCGATTCATTATTTAGTGAGGAAACAATAACAAAATATCATGTATTCTTTTTATATGATGTAAAAGAATTTATTAATACATTAGATTTTTTAAGTACGTTAAATGGAAAATTATATGTTCCATCTCATTGTGAGGTAACAGCAGATATATCATCATTAATAGATTTGAACAAAAGAAAGGTACAGGAAATTATATATAAAATTTATGGAAGATGTGAAACAGGTGCTACTTTTGAAGAAATTTTAAAATATATTTTTGATGAATATAAATTGGTGATGAATAGTAATCAATATGTGCTTATTGGAAGTACAATAAAATCATATTTATCATATTTGTGTGATGAAAATATGATAAGTTATGAATTTGAAGATAATAAAATGTTATGGAAAAAAATACAAAAAGGAGTGTAAATCATTTTTACACTCTTTGTTGTTATATCTAATTTAAATCTTTTATAGCATTTCTAGCAAGTTCATCACATCGGTTATTAAATTCGTTATCTGCATGACCTTTAACTTTTATAAATGTAACTTTATGGGTATTAGTAAGGGTAATTAATTCTTGCCAAAGTTCTTTATTTTTAACATCTTCTTTACCAGATGTTTTCCAATTGTTTTTTTGCCAATTTATAATCCATTTTTGTAAAAAAGCATTTACAACATAAGCACTATCACTGTAAATACTTACAATACATGGGTGTTTTAATAGCTTAAGAGCTTCTATAACAGCAGTTAGCTCCATAACATTGTTAGTAGTATTTTTTTGCCCTCCAGATATTTCCTTTTTTATGTCTTTATACATCAAAATTGCTCCCCAACCACCAGGTCCTGGGTTACCAGAACAAGCTCCATCGGTATAAATAGTAACTTCATCCATATAAATTGCTCCTTTTAATTGTAAATTAAATTAATTTATGATATTATATCAGTAAAGTAAAATTAGTACAAGTCTAAAATACAAACAAGGAGGAAAGGAAATGAGTACGGTTCTTGGAATAATCGGTGAATATAATCCATTTCATAATGGACATCTATACCATATAGAAAAGTCTAAACAAGAAACGGATGCACAATATGTAATATGTATTATTTCTGGTAATTTTGTACAAAGAGGAAATACATCAATAGTAAATAAATGGGCAAAAACAGAAATGATATTAGAAAATGGAGCTGATTTAGTAATAGAGTTACCAACAATTTATAGTGTATCAAGTGCAGAGAATTTTGCTGAAGGTTGTATAAAAATATTTAACTCTTTAAAAATAGTTGATACATTATCATTTGGAATGGAGACATCAGATATTGCTATTTTAAATAATATTGCCAATGTATTGTATACAGAGCCAAAAGAGTATGTAACAATGCTTAGTCATGAATTACAAAAAGGAAATTCTTTTCCAAAAGCTAGAGAAAATGCGTTAATGATGTATTTAAATAATATAAAGAAATATGCAAATGTAATGTCTGGTTCTAATAATATTTTGGCTATAGAATATTTAAAAGCCATGAAAAGAACAAAAAGTACATTAATTCCAGTAGGAATAAAAAGGCAAAAAGTTTTATATAATGGAGAACATATAGTTGATGAATTTGCTAGTTCTACTGCAATAAGAAAAATGCTTATGACAAATCAGTTTGATGATATAAGGAAGGTTATGCCAAAATCATCGTATATGATTTTAGGCAGGGAATTGAAGAATGGTCATTATGTTATAGATTTAAGCAAATATGAAAAAGAAATTATATATACATTAAGAAGGATGCCTATTGAACAAATAAAAGAATTGCCAGATGTAACGGAAGGACTTGAAAATACTATAAAAAGCGCGGCAGAGTCTTGTAATAGGTTACAAGATTTAATTGATATAATAAAAACTAAAAGATATACGCAAACTAGAATACAGAGAATTTTAATATATGCATTATTGGGAATTGATAAAAAGCAAATGCTTATGTCTAAAAAAGTAGCTCCATATATAAGAGTACTAGGGTTTAATGAAAATGGAAAAAATTTGATTTCTGAAATATCAAATAAAAATCCTAAGTTAAATATTATAACATCAGTAAAAAAATATATGGATACAGTAGGAAATAAGAACTATAAAGAAATGCTACAAAGAGATATTTTTGCAACAGATATATATACTTTAGGATATGAAAAAGATTCTTGGGCAGGCTTAGATTATACAAATAAAATTGTAACTATATAATTTTATTTTAGAAAGGTTATATGATGAAAATTTTAGGAATTACAGGAAGTTCAGGTGCTGGTAAAAGTACAGTATGTGATATATTACAAAAGGAATATGACGTAAAAATAATAAATGCAGATAAAATTGCAAGGAAATTATCTAAAAAAGGAACAAGTTATATTGAAGAAATTGTGCAGAAATTTGGAAAAGATATTCTGGATGAACAAGGAGAATTAAAAAGAAAGCAATTAGCAGAAATTATATATACTAATCCTCAAAAAAGATTAGAGTTAAATAAATGTACATTTAAATACATAAAAAAAGAAATACAAAGGCAGATAAAAGAAGAAAAAGATGTATCTGCAATAATTATAGATGCTCCATTATTATTTGAGTGCGAGCTAGATGTATTGTGTGATGTAGTTATTGGTATTATTTCAAAAAGAGAAATACAGATACAGAGAATTATAGAAAGAGATAATATAAATTACGAACATGCTAAAAAAAGATTGGATGCACAAGAAGATAATCAGTTTTATATAGATAGATGTGATGAGATAATAGAAAATAATAATGATATTGCATATATTCAAGAAAATATTATAAAAATAGCTGAAAAGTATAATATTACAAAAATATTACAATAACATTACATTTGTATTACAATATTGAAAAAATGCGTATATTATCATATAATTAATACGGAAAAAACCTTTTTAGGGGGAAATTAAATGGAAACACAAACATTTGCAGATTATATCTTATCAGAAAAAGATTGGCTAAAAAAAATGGAAATTGTATATTATCTACAAAAAAAAGCTGGTATTTTCTACGATAGTTCTGTTGTATTTAAAACATTTTTAGCAAAGTTGTTTTTAGATAATGAAGAACTGGGAGTAGATAAAAATGTAGTTATAACAGCTTGTTTGTTGTGTAATTGTAAAAAGAGTGCAATTACTCAGGATTTCTCAAAGGTTAAGTATTATGCAAAGGAACGGAGCAGATTATTTACATAAGTTGGGATTTTCAGAAAAGTTTTGTAGAATATGTGAAGGAGTAAATAGATATAGTAATCAAGAAATTAGAGAGAGAGAAAGTGATATTTTAGAGCTTGTAGACCAATTTGGTGGAATGCTTTTAGATAGACCAGAAAGAATTGCATTTAAAGTTGACGAAGCACTGGTATTACTAGAATATAGAAATTTAAAAGATTCAAACAATATATATTTACCTCAGTTCAAAGAATTTGTTAATAAAATGGAGGCGATTTTAATATGAATACATTTGAGCAAAATGGCCCTGTTAAAAATTCTGCGATTTCGGAAGTAGCAAAAATGATAAATGATTCAAACGGAGTAAAAGACTCTATGAAAATTGTGGCTTCAGCAGAAAGAAAGATAACAGAAAAAATAAAAAATCCGACCAAGGAAAATAACGATAAATACGAAACACCAATAGTAACAGCAAAAGATATAATACACGAAATGTATAGAGACATGGAAGATGAAGGTATGGAAATATAATCATATATAAATTTTACAAAGGATTGGATAAATTTTTTACCAATCCTTTTGTTTTAGAAAGGGAGAAATTTATGAACGAAATGTTTGCAGATTTACATGTACATATAGGAAGAAGTGAGAATGGTAAACCAATAAAAATAACAGCGGCAAGGTCGCTTAACTTTGCGAATATAGCAAAAGAGTGTGCAGATAGAAAAGGAATAAATATAGTAGGAATTATAGATTGTGCATCACCATATGTAATAGAAGATATTGAAAGATTTTTAAGTACGGGAGAGGCGTATGAAATTGAAGATGGAGGAATAATATACAAAAATAAAGTTTGTATTATTTTAGGAAGTGAAATAGAAACATCTGAAATAAATGATGAAGGAAAAACAGGAAGTGCTCATAATTTATGTTATTTTCCAAAGTTGTCAGATATAAAAGGCTTTTCAAGAGAAATGCAAAAATACATAAAAAATATAACATTAAGTTCACAAAGAGCTTGTATATCTGCATATGAATTGATAGATATTGTGGAAAAATATAATGGGATACTTATTCCAGCACATGTTTTTACACCACATAAAAGTTTTTATGGAAATTGTACTGATAGATTAGAAAAGATTTTTAAAGAAAAGTTTAACAAAGTATTTGCAATAGAATTAGGCTTAAGTTCAGATACATATTTAGCAGATGAAATATCAGAATTAGAGACGAGGACATTTTTAACAAATTCAGATGCTCATTCTTTACCCAAAATAGCCAGAGAATACAATAAAATTCTATTACAAGATATTAGTTTTAAAGAATTGGTGAAAGCTTTAAAAAACAAAGATGGCAGAAAAATTGTAGCTAATTATGGTTTAGATCCTAAACTTGGTAAATATCATAGAACATATTGTGAAATTTGTGGAAAAGCAATAGAAGGAAAAGCTCCTATAACGCATTGTGATAGTTGTAAAGAAGAAAAAATAACAATGGGAGTTTTTGATAGAATAGAAATGATAAAAGATAAAGAAACTACTCAAAGCCCAGAAACGAGACCACCATATATTTATCAAATTCCGTTGACATTTATGCCAGGGCTAGGAGGAAAAACTATAGATAAATTATTAGACCATTTTGATACAGAGATGAATATACTTCATAAATTATCACAAGATGATATAGAAGCAGTAGTTGGAACAAAAATAGCAAATACTATTGTAAATGCAAGAGAAGGCAAGGTAAACATACAAGCTGGAGGTGGAGGAGTTTATGGTAAGCTAACAGCTTGTTAGAAAATAGTTCTAAAATCTCATTTTATCGAATAGATATTATGTATAAAAATATGGAGGATAAAATGAGAAATACAACCAGAAAAAAGAATAAACCTAAGCTAAAGAATGTTATAATTAAAAATATATATAATAATTTAAAAGAATATATAATAGTAACAATAATATTTGTAATAGGTATATTAGGTGGAATAATATTTATAAATAATGTCAATGA
>CANQHH010000062.1 GCA_947623615.1 uncultured Clostridia bacterium
TTATCTACACTAACAATATTTTCTTCTAAACCTGCTGCTGCTGTAATTATTTTAAATACAGAACCTGGCTCATAAGTTGATGTAATCGCTCTATTATTCCAAACTTTTTGCAATGCTTCACTTTGAGCTGTTGCACTTTTCTTTTTCCAATTCTTTTCTGATATATTTGTTGGTGTAAATGGTTCATTTAAGTTATAATCCGGATATGTAGCCATTGCTAAAATATCGCCATTGTTTGGATTCATTATAATTACATTACCACCATCTGCACATTTATTTTCTTCGCATGCTTGTTTTAAATATTTTTCTGCAATTGATTGTATATTTACATCTAATGTAAGAGTTATATCATTACCATTTTGTGCTGCAATATATGTTTGATTTTGATCTGGTATCAAATCCTGTACTGCATCTTGTGAAGATATCACTTTTCCAGGTGTTCCTGTTAGAACTGTATCCCATATTGATTCTAGCCCCTCTAATCCTTGATTATCTGTACCACAAAAACCAATTAGATTAGAAGCTAAATTATCATAGGGATAATATCTCTTAGTATCTTCATCTATATTTATACCTGTATAAAACTCATTGTCTTCCATCCATTTTTTTAGCTTATCTACTTTGTCTTTTTCAACCTTTTTAGCTATTGTTTCAACTGAACTACTACTAGACACCTTTTTTAAAACATCTTCATATTTTAAATCAAAAATTTCAGCTAAAGCTTTAGCCACTCTTTCTTTAAGGGCTTTTGTTTTTATAGTAGCCACTTCTTCATCTTTATTTTCTACTTTTATCTTTTCAGGATTTATTGACACTGTATCTACTTGTGCACTCCTTGCTAATGCTTTACCTGTTGCATCATATATAGTACCTCTTTTGGCACTTATAACTCTACTTGTAATTAGCTGATCATACATAGCTTCTTTTAATGATGCACCTTGTACAATTTGTATCCACCCTAAACGTATGATAAGTAGCAATAAAACCAAAAAGAAGACTAACATCATTACTCTTAATCTCTTAGAAATGCTTGCAACATTTCTAATATTATTAGATTTTTTATTAGTTATTCTTTTTTTGGTTTTAGCTCTCATTTTTACATTATTTTTTTTCACTTTAAATTTAGATATATTATTCTTTCTATTCTTTGAGTTCATTAATACACCCTTTTCTCTAGAAATACTTTTTTACTTTACTATGAGTTAAAAATTTGATCAAATTCTTCTCCATCAATTTTTTCTTTTTCAAGTAAAACTCCGGCAACACTATGAAGTTTATCAATATGCTCTCTTAGTATTTCTTCTGCTTTACCATATGCGAAATCAACAATGCTTTTAATTTCTTCATCTATCATTCCTGCTGTTTCTTCTGAATATTCTTTGCTTTGTGCAAAATCTCTTCCTAAGAATACTTCTTCTTGATTTTGACCTAATGTTATTGTTCCTATTCTTTCACTCATACCATATTTTGTTACCATATTTCTTGCAATTTTTGTTGCTCTTTCAATATCATTGCTTGCTCCTGTTGATATATCATCTAAAATCAATTTTTCTGCAACTCTACCACCTAAAAGTGATACAATTGTTTCTACCATTTCTGTTCTTGACATAAATGATTTATCTTCAGTAGGTCTATACATTGTATATCCTCCAGCCATACCTCTAGGTACAATTGATATTTGATGTACTGGATCTTGTGTAGGTAAAAATCTACTAACTACAGCATGACCCGCTTCATGATATGCAACTAATTTTTGCTCTTTATCGCTTCTTACTCTTGTTCTCTTTTCAGGTCCCATAGTTACTTTTACCATAGCATCTTCAATTTCACTCATACCTATTTCTTTAAGATTTCTTCTAGCTGCAAGTAAAGCTGCTTCATTTAAAACATTCTCTAAATCTGCTCCTGAGAAACCAGAAGTATTTTTAGCTATAGTTTTTAAATCAACATCATCACCTAATCTTTTCTTTCTACTATGAACTTCTAATATTTGCTCTCTTGCTTTTACATCTGGGCTTGATACTACTATTTGTCTATCAAATCTACCAGGTCTTAATAAAGCTTTATCTAATACATCTGGTCTATTTGTAGCTGCCAATACAATAACACCCTCATTAGCTGAGAACCCATCCATTTCAACTAACAATTGATTCAATGTTTGCTCTCTTTCATCATGTCCTCCTCCTAATCCAGCTCCTCTTTGACGTCCAACAGCATCAATTTCATCAATAAATATTATACATGGAGATTTTCTTTTAGCTTCTTCAAATAAATCTCTAACACGTGATGCACCAACACCAACGAACATCTCTACGAAATCTGATCCACTTATGATGAAAAATGGTACACCTGCCTCACCTGCTACAGCTTTTGCTAAAAGAGTTTTTCCTGTTCCTGGACTTCCTACTAACAATACTCCTTTAGGAATTCTTGCTCCCATATCTGTAAACTTTTTAGGATTTTTTAGAAATTCTACTATTTCTTCTAATTCTTCTTTTTCTTCATCAACACCTGCCACATCTTCAAATGTAACTCTATTTTTATCTGTTGGTCCGAAGCATTCTAGCTCTACTCTTTCCAAAAGACATTGTTTTGCTTCCACCATTAGCTTGATTTCCACTATTCATAAAGAAGAACCAGAATATTAAGAAGATAATTAATATTCCAAATGGTGTTAACAGACTTAAGATAACCATAAATATAGATTCTGATTTTTCTTCAACTTTTACAGTTCCATTTTTCATACTTTCTTGTAAAGTATCCATTAAATTATACATACTTGGTATATTAACTTGTTTAATAATGTTTTCATTTTTTAACTTAACCTCTGCTTTAGTTCCATCTGCTGAAATCTCAATTTCACTAACTTCCCCTGCATCAACTTTAGCAATAAGCTCAGAATATGCTAGCTTATTATTGCTACTATCAAATATGGAACTTATTAGTACAATGAATATAACACCTATAATTAACCAAGTCGCCAATGTTTTTATACTATTCTTCAAAATTCTCCTCCTTAATGGGGACAGTCCCCTTTTCCTTTTTTTAGTGATTTAGGGACAGGTCTCCTATCTTTAACTTATTTTCTCATTATAGAAATATAACACATATATTCCCTATTTTCAAGCATTTATGCCAACTTTTTTTCTTCACACCAATGCGTTTCTTCAACTTTCTTTACGGAAAGTCAAACTACACTTATAAAAAAAATTTTTCCTTTTTTTATAAAAATCTTTATTTTTTTATTTGGAGTTAAGTATTTATTACCTATATTATTTCCACACAATTTTATTATATCATCTATATGTACCTTTTCTATCCCCTGTGCTGTTCCCAAAAGTTTATTAATAGTATATATTATTAATCTGGATTTTATTACATATTCCAGTTTGTTAAATTCTTTTAAATTTAATATTATTGTATTTTGGTACGAATTATCTCCAATAATTTGCAATTTATTGAACTCGTTTTCCACAATAATGTTGAAAAACTGTTCCTGTTTTTGTGAAATATCAGCAAGTCTATTTAAACTTTCTACAATACTAGGATTAAATTCTTTTTGTATAAATGGTATCAATAAATTTCTAATTTTATTTCTAGTGTATATATTCTCTAAATTTGTTTTATCATATTTAGGATTCAACCTATTTTCTCTGCAATATGATTCTATTTCATCTCTTGTACAATCTATAATTGGTCTTATAAATTTTTCATCTCGTATTTTCTCAATTCCTTTCAAACCCGCTGTTCCGCTACCTCTTATAATATTCATAAGCACTGTTTCTGCATTATCATTTGCATTATGGGCTGTTGCAATCTTATTTCCATTTACTTTTGCACAAATTTCTTCAAAAAATTGGTATCTAATCTCTCTACCTACCAGTTCCGTACTCTTTTTCTGCTCCACCGCAATTTTAGAAACATCCACCTTTTTTATAAAACAATCAATTCCCAAATTTGAGCAAAATTCTTTTACATACTCTGTTTCAGTATTCGCTTCTTCACGTATCATATGATTAACATGTGCTACATATATTTGTATATTTAATTCATTTTTTAAATTATTTAAAATATTTAACAATGTTATAGAATCTGGTCCGCCTGAAACTCCAACAACTATATTATCACCGTCTTTTATCAATTCATTCTTTTTTATTGTATTTAATACCTTTTTTTCTAATAATTGCATTTTTCCTCCAAAAATTAATTACTCCCTGTATTTATTGGCAAATTTTGTATAATTGCCAAACCATAATAATTCAACAGTTCCAGTTGATCCTCCTCTATGCTTTGCCAAAATTACCTCTGCTACATTTCCTTTGTCACTACTTTCATTGTAATAGCTATCTCTATACAAAAACATAACAATATCCGCATCTTGCTCTATTGCTCCAGATTCACGCAAATCTGATAACATCGGTCTATGGTCTGGTCTTTGCTCTGGCGCACGTGATAATTGTGATAATGCTATTACAGGAACATCAATTTCTTTAGCAAGAATCTTTAATGACCTACTAATCTCTGAAATCTCCTGTTCACGACTTCCAACTCTTTTATTACTTCCTTGTACAAGTTGCAAATAGTCTATTACAACCATTCCTATATTTTTTTCTAATTTAAGTTTTCTGCATTTAGCACGAATTTCCATTATTGAAATTCCTGGTGTATCATCTATAAATATCTCTGATTCTGAAAGCTGACCTGAAGCACTCGCAAGCTTTGCCCACTCATCATCATCTATTGTTCCTGTACGAACCTTATTACTATCTACCATAGCCTCTGAGCATAATATTCTGTTTGCCATCTGCTCTTTAGACATCTCTAAACTAAATATCGCAACTGGCACTTTTCCTCTTAATGCTGCATTTGTTGCAATATTTAATGCAAATGCAGATTTTCCCATTGCTGGTCTTGCAGCGACCAATATTAAATCTGATGGATGTAAACCTGCTGTCTTATAATCCAAATCTGCAAACCCTGTTGGCACACCTGTTACATGTTCTTTTTTATTATATAATTGCTCTAACTGAGTAAATGTGTCAACTAATATATCTTTAATCGAACTGTACCCTTTTTGGTTTCTTTTTTGCGTTACCTCAAAAATCTTTTTCTCTGCACTATCTATTATATCTTCTACTTCTTGAGTAGGATCATAACCCAAAGTGATAAGCTCATTTGCTGTTTTTATTAAATTTCTAAGAGCCGATTTTTCTTCTACAATTTTTATGTATTGCTTAGCATTTGCTGTAGTTGGCACTTTGTCTGGAAGAGCAGCTATATACTCTAGTCCACCTACAGAATCTAATTTTCCCATCGATTTTAGTTCTGACCTTAGAGTTATTACATCAATCGGCTCATTTTTATTGTATAAATTTAAAATTGCCGAATAAATTGCTTTATTATCTTCTCTATAAAAATCTTCTTCTTTTAATACTTCAATCGCTGATGTCACAGCCTCTTTATCTGTTAACATACTTCCTATAACTGCTTGCTCTGCTTCAACATCATTTGGTGGTACCTTTCCTATGTCCATATTTCCCTCCGTAACTTAATATTTTTATTGTGCCATTACACTTACCTTTAATTTGCCGATTACACCTTCATATAACCTAATATCTATAGTTTGAGTTCCCAATGTTTTAATGGTCTCTTTTAAATCAATCTTCTTTTTATCTACTTTTATTTTATAGTCACTTTCTAACTTTTCTGCAATTTCTTTAGATGACACTCCGCCAAATATTTTTCCGTTTTCCCCTGCTTTAACTTTAATTTGCAATGTAATTTTACTTAGTTTTTCAACCAATTTCAATGCTTCTTGCTTATCCTGATCTTTTTGGTATTGAATTGCATTTTGCCTTGATTTTAATTTGCTTAAATTTTCATTGTTAGCTTCAACTGCTAATTTTTTTGGAAACAAAAAATTTCTTGCATATCCTTCAGAAGCGTTTATTATTTCATCTTTTTTTCCTACTCCTTTTATATTGTCCAATAAAATCACTTTCATAATACCTGCCACCTTTCATTTTATTTCAATTTGTATTATATAATATTCTTATTCAAATTACTACAACAGTTTTAGAAAAAGACATATTTTTAATATGTCTTTTAATCTAATACTTCTTCTGTAAAATATTCACTAATTGCATTTATTAATTCCTGCTTTACTTCTTCGATATCTGTTCCTTCTACTTGTGCACCAGCCAATGTTATATGACCTCCACCACCGAGTTTTTCTAATATAACCTGAACATTTATATCTCCTATCGAACGTCCACTAATACATATTTTGTCACCTAATCGTCCAATAACAAATGATGCAGTTATGTTGCTTATCGTTAATAACTCGTCTGCAGCTTTTGCACATATAATATTAGCATCTTTATCTTCTTCATCATAAATAGATATCGCTATCGAATCATACATTTCCTCCGCATTACCAACTATTGAAGAAATTATATTATATGTTTGTAAATCGCTTTGGAACCATTTTTTTACTCTTATTATATCAACACCACATTTTCTTAAATATGCTGCAGCCTCAAATGTTCTAACTCCTGTCTTAAATGTAAATGCCTTTGTATCCATCATAATACCCGCATATAATGCCTCTGTATCTAATTCTGTAAGTTCAACATCTACTGTAGCATATTCTATAATTTCTGTTACAAGCTCTGCAGTTGATGACGCATACACTTCTTGGAATGTTAATGTAGCATTTTCTATATAATCTGTACTTCTTCTATGATGATCAATTATAACTACCTTTTGTGTTTTTTCTAACAACTCTGGCGCTTCTACATAGTTTTTCTTATGTGTGTCTACAATTATCAATAATGTATCTTCACTTATTTTTGAAATTGCCTCATTTTTCCCTATTATAATATCTCTGTATTCTTCATTTTCCATCAAACAATTTATAAAATTCTCAAGGCTCATTCCATATGAATCATTAACAATGTAAGCCTCTTTTCCTAGTGTTTTCGCAAGCCTATATACTCCCATTCCAGAGCCCATGCAATCCATATCAGAATTATTATGACCCATTATAATTACATCTTTTGCATCTGATATTAATTCTTCTAATGCATGTGATACAATTCTTGCTTTTACTTTGGTTCTTTTCTCTAATTCTTGAGTTCTTCCACCAAAGAAATTGTATTTCTCATTTTCTCTAACAACTGCTTGGTCTCCTCCACGACCTAATATAAGGTCTAATGCAGATTGAGCTGTTTTATACTTTTCATAATTGTTATTTCCATCGTTTGACATGGCTATACTCAAAGTAAACTGTGTTCTCTCAAACGATTCATCTTTTATGCTGTCTAAAATATCAAATCTTTTTTCCTCTATTTGCTTGATGTATTTTTTCTCAAAAATACCAACAAATGTATCTCTTTCTAATTTTAAAATTAAACCATT
>CANQHH010000063.1 GCA_947623615.1 uncultured Clostridia bacterium
CCTAATTCTTCTGCCATTATTCTTGCTAAATTAGATACCTCTATTGAGTGATTCAATACATTTTGTCCATAACTTGTCCTATATTTTAACTTACCAATCAACCTAATTAAATCTGGATGCAATCCTACGACACCTGTTTCCAATACTGCTCTTTCGCCTTCTTCTTTTATAGTATTTTCTACTTGTTCCTTTGCTTTTTCTACCATTTCTTCTATTTTAGCAGGATGAATTCTTCCATCATCTATTAGTCTTTCTAAAGCAATTTTTGCTACTTCTCTTCTTAATGGATCAAATCCAGAGATAACAACCGCTTCTGGTGTATCATCTATAATTAAATCTATACCTGTTAAAGTTTCTAAAGCCTTTATATTTCTACCTTCTCTACCAATGATTCTTCCTTTCATATCATCATTAGGAAGTGATACAATTGATACTGTAGTTTCTGATGTATGATCTGCTGCACATTTTTGTATAGCATAACCGAAGTATTTCTTTTGCATTTTTATCGGCTTCCTCTTTTGTTTTAGCATCTAACTCTCTTATTAACGCTGCTTTTTCTGCAACAATTGTTTTTTCTAAGTCAGAAAGCAATTGTTTTTTTGCTTCCTCCTTTGTTAAGCCAGATATTCTTTGTAATTCTTGCATTTGTTTATCAACAATTTCATCTAACTCACTTTTTCTATTTTCTAATTGTTGCTCTTTTTGTAATAATTCTTTTTCTTTCTTATCTGCTAAGTCAATCTTTTTTTCTAGATTTTCTTCTTTTTGGATTACTCTTTTTTCTTGTTGTTTTATCTCGCCTCTTCTTTCCCTAATCTCTTCATCTAAATCTTTTCTAGCATTCATAATTTCTTCTTTGGCACTAAAAATTTCTTCTTTTTTCTTATTTTCAGCTTCTTTTTCAGCCATTTCAATTATTTTCTTTGCTTCGTCCTCTGCACTACCTATTTTAGATTCAGCAGTTCTTTTTCTTACATATATTCCTACAAAAGTAAATATAACCGCTGAGATTAGAAAAATGGCGATATAGATTACTATGTCCATAATCTTTTTACACCTCTTTCTATTAAATTTTCAATGTACGATAAATATATATACAATTTTTCCTCAATAAATATATTTTCACTTACATATATATTTTATATGTATTATTGTTAACTGTCAAGTGTTTTAAGAAAAATTATCCCTTCTAGCGCTTTTCAAGTACTTTCCCCAAAAATATATTTTCATCTCACTTAATCAATTTACAACTTACTTAATTTTATACCAAATAATTTTTATTTTCTATTGAATTTATTTTGTCTTTGATATATTATATAATATAATCAATATTATATTATTTTATGGAGGATAAAATGCCAAAAATTTCTAAAGAAAAAAATAAAGGAACAGACAAAGAAAAAATTACAAAAATTACTAAAATCACAAAATCATTATCTGAAAAAGCTAAGATAAATAAAAAAGCAGAAAAAGACGAAAAAACATCAACAAAAAAAGCTACTTCAAAAACTTCTAAAAAAACAAGTACATCAAAAGATATTAAGGATACTAAAGATACTAAAACGTCAGCTAAAAAAACGACTAAAAATGCCACTACTACTGCCACTACCACTAAAAAGGTTTCTACATATACAGAATATTATGACTTACCTTTTAGATATAATAAAACATTAGTAACTATTTTAGCCCAAACTCCTAATATGCTATTTATATATTGGGATGTTTCTGACGAAGATAGAAATGCATATATTCAAAAATATGGTAATAATTTCTTTAATGATACACGACCATATTTGATCATAACAAATACCACAATGAATTATTCTTTTGAAGTAGAAATTAACGATTTTGCTAATAGTTGGTATCTAAATATTAATGATGCTAACTGCAAATATACAGTAGAATTAGTACGAAAATTTATAACAAATTCAGTAGAAACTCAAAATGAAAACTCCTCTACTGATGACAATAAATTTGAACCATATTACACAAATCAATATGTATCTATTACATTTTCTAATCAATTAGAGACACCAAATAATCATATATTATTTAATGAACTAAAAGACACAGTATTTTTTAAAAATGTAAAAACTAATGTTGTTGAAGAAAAAAATATTTATTCTTTAGCATTTTTGCAGAATATTGGTAAAATATATAAAATTTCTGACTTTTATAAAAAAATATACAATACAGATCTTATATCTGATGAAATTAAGTTTAATTTACCATCATCACCTAGAAAAGGAGTAATTAGATAATGAACGAGAAAGGCTATGTCAGTTTTGTATTACATGCACACTTACCATTCATTCATCATCCTGAAAGTGCAGATTATTTGGAAGAACAATGGCTATATGAAGCAATATCAGAAACATATATACCACTTCTTATGAATTTTCAAAAATTAGAGGAGGAAAAAGTTGATTTCAGAATTACAATGTCTCTTACTCCCCCTCTTCTTAATATGCTTGATAACAAACTTTTACAAGAACGTTATATAGATTATTTGAATACACATATTGAACTTTGTGAAAAGGAAATAGTTAGAACAAAAAATGATAAACGTTTAAATGATTTATCACACTACTATTTAAATAGATATTCAAATGATTTACATATTTTTAAAGATATATATAATTGTAATTTAATAAATGGATTTAAACATTTTCAAGACATTGGAGTTTTAGAGATTATAACATGTGGTGCTACTCATGGATATTTCCCTATACTTTATATTAATGAAAAAACCATAAAAGCACAAATTGCAGTTGGAGTAGAAACCTATAAAAAATACTTTGGTAGACAACCTCGTGGTATATGGTTACCTGAATGTGGCTATATTCCAGAATCTGATAAATATCTAAAAGAATTTGGACTTGATTACATCATAACAGAATCGCACGGAATTTTATATGCTAATCCAACACCTATATATGGTACTTTTGCTCCTATTGTTTCCCCTGAAGGCGTTATTGCATTTGGTCGTGATATAGAATCTTCTAGGCAGGTATGGAGCTCTATAAATGGATATCCTGGTGATTTTAATTATCGTGAATTTTATAGAGACATTGGATATGATACTGATTATGATTACATAAAGCCATATATTGCTTCTAATGGTGCGCGTGTTCATACAGGTATTAAATACTATAGAATTACTGGTAAAGATTGTGAAAAGGATTTATACAATGTCCAATGGGCTAAAGATTCCGCTGAAAAACACGCAGGACATTTTTTTGATAGCAGACAAGCTCAAATAAATCAACTTGCTCCTATAACAAATAACCCACCTATAGTTCTTTGCCCTTATGATGCCGAACTATATGGACATTGGTGGTACGAAGGTCCATACTGGTTATATATCCTATTCAAAAAAATATATTATGATGATTGTAATTTCAAACTAATTACACCTAGTGAATATATTGACAAATACCCAACAATGCAAATTTCGACCCCTTGTCGTTCAAGTTGGGGTGCTAATGGTTATAGTGAAGTTTGGTTAAACCAATCTAACGACTATGTACATAGACACTTGCATACTGCTGGAGACAGAATGGTAGAACTTGCAAATCTTTATCCAAATGAAGATGAAAATTCTATTCGTAGAAAAGCATTAAACCAATGTGCTCGTGAATTACTTTTAGCACAAAGTAGTGATTGGTTATTTATTATAACAAACGGAACTATGGTAGATTATGCTAAAAAAAGAATAAAAGATCATATCGGTAGATTTACTAAATTATATTATGATATAAAAAATGACGAAATTGATACTCAATTTTTAGAAGATATAAACGAAAAAGACTGTATATTCCCAGAAATAGACTATATGATTTATTATTAAAGAAAAAACTCATTATTAAATTTTATTTAATAATGAGTTTTTTAATTATTTTGTTATCCATTTTACCAAATTTAAGTTTTCACTATCTAATAGCATATTATGTTTTGGCATAACTCTAAATGTATATCCGTAATTTCCGCCATTTACTAATTTAATCTTAGCCGAAAATGTATATTCCTTTGTTTCTTTATCTTCGTCTATAAGTTTCATTGTTTCTATTTTTATATCTCCAACAACACCATTATCTTCTATTCTTCCATAATATACTTGTGCTTGAATGTTGTCAACAGATATATTTGGTAAACGAACTTTACATTTAACATCTATATTATTTCCAGCATCTATAGTAATATTATCTAGATTATCTTTCTCTTGTATAATTACTATATCATCCCAATTTTGATACAATTCGCTTTTCCATAAATCATATTCTGTAACACTTTCCAAATTTGTATAATAATTATCATACAAATTACATAATGGCATATATAGTTTATCAACATAATCTATAACCATACGAGATGTACTAAATCTTCCTCCTGTCGACATTATAGAATTCTTCATAACTTCTACCCATTTTTGAGATATACCATTTTTATCTTTGTCATAATACATTGGTATTATTTTATTTTCTAAAGTATCATATATGCTCTCACTATCAGCTTTATCTTGTTCCTCATAACTGATATATTCTGCATTACTACCTATAGACCAACCATTTTTAGAATTATAGCCTTCTGCCCACCAGCCATCTAGTACACTAAAATTAATAACTCCATTTACAGATGCTTTTTGTCCACTTGTACCTGATGCTTCCATAGGACGTCTTGGTGTATTTAACCATACATCAACTCCACTAACTAAATATCTAGACATTGCAATATTATAATTTTCTAATAAGAATATCTTTCCTTTGAATTGTGGTTTCATAGATATTTCATGTATATATTTTATTAAATTTTGTCCCTCTTTATCTGCTGGATGTGCCTTACCTGCAAATATTATTTGTATTGGTCTATTTTTATTACTAAAAATTTCTGTTATTCTTTCTAAATCCTTAAATATCAATGTTGCTCTTTTATATGTTGCAAATCTCCTAGCAAATCCTATTGTTAGTGCATTTGGATCTAACATTGATGTAATTTTGTTTATTTCCTCATAGCTATACCCACATCTATGTAGTCTTTCTGTCGTACTTTTCTTAACTAAATCTATTAGTTTTATTTTTCTTTCCATGTGAGCATTCCACAACTTGTCATTTGGAATATTGTTTACCCTCTCCCAAACTTGATTACTTTGTATATTATCTTGCCAATATGGCATCAAATATTTGTTATATAAATTTTTTATATTTGTTGCCAACCATGTACATGTATGAATTCCATTTGTCACATAAGTTATTGGAGATTCATTTGTGGCAATGTTTGGCCATGCATCTGCGAAAAGTTCTCTTGAAACTGCTCCATGTAATTTACTAACTCCATTTTTCTTTCCTGCTATTTTTAAAGCCAAAATTCCCATGTCAAATCCACTATCCAATTTTGAATTTGGCTTCATTCCCATTCTGAAAAAGTCAAGTTTACTTATTCCTAATTTTTCCCAATAATCTTTAAAATATTTCTCTACCAACTCAACTGGGAATATATCATTTCCTGCAGGAACTGGCGTATGTGTTGTAAAGACTGTTCTTGCCCCTACAATGTCCTTTGCAATTTCAAATGATACCTTTTTATCTTTTATTGTATTTTCTATTAATTTCAAAATTAAGAATGATGAATGTCCCTCATTCATGTGATATATAGTTGGATTCATTCCTAATCTTCTAAATAACTCTACTCCTGCCATTCCTAACACTTTTTCTTGTGATATACGCGTTTCCTGATTTCCACCATAAAGTGTTTTAGTTATTTCTCTGTATTCTGGTATATTTGCATCTATATCAGAATCCATAAGATACAAAGATACTCTTCCTACATTTATTTTCCATATTTTTAAATATATTTTCTTTTTTGGCATATCTATAGAAATTATCAATTCTTTTCCATCAACATCTTTTACAGGAAGTATTGGAAGGTTTGCTAGGTCTATTTCTTTATAATCTGTTTCTTGAATTCCTTGTGCATTAATCTTCTGTGTAAAATAACCATCTTTATACAAAAGACCTACAGCAATTAATGGAACTCCTAAATCACTTGCAGATTTCAAATGATCACCTGACAATATTCCCAAACCTCCAGAATATGTTGCTATAGTTTCATCTAAACCATATTCTGCTGAAAAGTATGCAATTAAATCTTGTTTATTATCTGGATATTTTTTATTAAACCATGTATTTTTGCTTTTGATATAATCATCAAAATTATCAACATAAGCATCATATTCTTTTAAAAATTCTGGATTAAAACATGCTTCTTCTATTTTTTCTTGAGAAACATACTTTAAAAATTTAACTGGGTTTTTATCTACTTTTTCCCATAAATCTATATCTATTATTTTAAATAACTTCAAAAAATCTGTATTCCATGTCCACCATAAATTATTTGTAATATCACTCAATCTATTAATTCTTTTTGGCAATTGTGGATTTACTGTTATCTTATTAAAAACGTACATATTTCCTCCTTTGTTTTTACTTTTATCATATTTTATAAATAATAATTTTATATGTCAATACATATTTTAATTTTATTTATTTTTTTACAAATTGTAAAAATCATCTATTGATGTTATAGGAATAGCCCCCTGCTTTATCAAATCATTTGTACCAAAGCTATTATTATTATATATGCTACCGAGGTACAGCATATACGTCTTTTCCTTGATCTAATGCATGCTCTACTGTAATCAATGTTCCACTTTTATTTTTAGCTTCAACTACTAATACACCATCAGACAAACCACTTATTATTCTATTTCTTGCTGGAAAATGATTTTTTTCTGGTCTTGCACCAAGGGGATATTCTGTTACAATTGCTCCTCCATATTTTATTATTTGCCAATATAATTCAAAATTTTCCTTTGGATATATTATATCTAAACCACACCCTAGTACAGCAATGGTTTTTCCTTTCTCACGAACAACCCCTTTATGCGCATAAGTATCTATTCCTCTTGCAAATCCACTTACAACATTTATACCTTTTACAGAAAATTGTCTAGCAAAATCAAATGATACCTTTCTTCCATAATTACTACATTGCCTACATCCAATTATCGCAACAGACTTATTATTTAATATTTGATCATTTCCCAAAACATATAAAACGTGTGGTGGCGAATATATATGTAATAGTTTTTGTGGATATTTTTTATCTCCTAACTTTATAATTTTTATATCATTTTTATTTATTTGAATATTCATAGACTTCCTCTTTTCTTTCAAGTCCCCCGAATATCA
>CANQHH010000064.1 GCA_947623615.1 uncultured Clostridia bacterium
GTCTGTATATGCAATTTCTTTTGGATTTTCCTCATCTTTTTTTGATGTAAGCATGTATACAGCAAATATCGCTATTACTAAAAGTAACACAATCAATGACATTAATATTAATTGTTTATTTTTATCGCTTTGTTTGTTTTTATTTTGTTGTGACATCATATTCTCCTCTCTTAATTACACTTTATCTCCTTCAGGCAAATTAC
Organism: uncultured Clostridia bacterium; assembly: GCA_947623615.1. Classification (GTDB taxonomy): domain Bacteria; phylum Bacillota; class Clostridia; order TANB77; family CAG-508; genus CALXVA01. The sequence continues at coordinate 204 of CANQHH010000064.1, forward strand.
CTAAATTATCGTCATCTTCTTTTCTATTCTTTTTATCATCGTCTTTTTTTGGTTCTTCTTCATTATTTTCATCTTCTTCGTTTTCTTTATCTTCTTGCCTTTTAAGTTCTTCTCTAATCTTTTCTTGTTCTTGTAATATTTGTGTTAATTGTATTTGTCTTTTTATAGCATCTGCTCTAATCATAAGAATTGCTGTTACTATATAAATAGATGCTATTGTTGTATACATTACTTGGAAGTATTTTATAGTAAATCCTGTAAATGCATTTACTATAAAATAAATTATATTTAATATCATTGGTAGTGTTAGCGAATATGTTGCTATATTATATACAGCACTATATTTTAATCTCATTTTCGAAATTAAAGCTACGATATGTGCCATAATTGATAATAACACAATATCCATTATTGTACTTAGCAAATATACTATAAATAAATATATAAGCATTATTGCTAAAAACATTAATATTACTGGTTTCATTGTATCTGTTGTCAATAAATCTAAGACTTCTTGCTTATTTAATACATTAATGTCATATTGCTCTGTTACATCCTTATATGAATACTCAACCGGAACATTTAATAATTCATTTTTAATCATGACTTTATCTTTTAAAATCAATATTCCATTACCTATTGATTTTATTTCATTTATACTGTCTTCTATTTTTTGATTGTCATTTGTTTGAGTATTAATTATAACTCTTATTCCTAACATTTCATTATCAATCTTTGTTATTTCTTCTCCGTTTTTCGGAACCACATTTAATATATTATTCTCGTAAGTTATATTATCTACATTTTCTGAAATATAATTTCTTACATCATTTACAGCTATTACGAATTTGTATGTATAAACTCCAGCTATTACTAAACAAAAAACAATCAAAATAATAGTTATATATAATAGTGTTTTTAATACATTTTCTGTAGCTAATTCTTGATATTTTTCAAAATCAAATATGCTTATTTTTATTTTCTTAAGAAAAGTTAACTTTTCTTTTGATTCCACTTCCAAATCCTCCTACTACATTTTTTCTAGAGTCATGCCTTCTTTTGTATCTTTTACTATATAACCCATATTTTGTATCTCATCTCTTAATTTATCAGATAGTTCCCATTTTTTCTCTACTCTAGCTTTTTTTCTTTCTTCCATTAATTTTAAAACTTCTTCAGGAATTTCAATATCAGCTTGTTCTTCTATATATTTTTTTGAATTTATTAAATCTAAACCTAATACTTTATCAAAGTCTAATAATAAATCTGCTATTTGTTTCGACTTTTCTGCATTCCTTACCATTTCCCATACAATTCCCATTGCAGATGGAATATTGAGATCATCATTTATTGTTTCCAAAAATCTCATTTTATATCCATCAATAACAGATTTATCTATTTTCTCATTTCCTTCTTTATGTTTTAAATAGCCCTCTCTTAATCTATTTAAAGCCTTTTGTGAAGACATTGCTCCTTCAAATGTAAAATTCAAACTTGTTCTATAATGCGCAGTATAACAAAATAATCTGTATGCTAATGGCTCTATGCCTTTTTCTTTTAACTGTTTTAATGTATATACATTGCCAAGGCTTTTAGACATTTTTCCGCCGTCAACTTGCAAAAACTCCACATGCATCCAAAACTTAGCTGGTATTTTTCCACATGCACCTTTGCTTTGAGCAATCTCATTTTCATGATGTGTAGGAATATGATCTACGCCTCCTGTATGAATATCAAATGTCTCTCCTAAATATTTTCTTGACATTGCAGAACATTCAAGATGCCAGCCTGGATATGATAACCCCCATGGACTTTCCCATTTCATTATATGATTTTCTGGTGCTTTTATCCAAATAGCAAAATCAAATGGATTTCTTTTTTCTGGATCAACCTCTACTCTCGCTCCTGCAATTTGATCTTCTATATTTCTGTTTGATAATACCGGATATTTATCTAACTTGGAAATATCAAAATATATTCCTTTACTTGTTTCATAAGCATATCCATTTTTTATTATTTCTTTTACAAACTCTAACATATCTGATATATGTTCTGTAGCTTTTGCTATAATTCCAGGCTTCTCAATATTAAGTTTTTCCATGTCTTGCATAAATATATCTGTATAATATTGTGCAATTTCATAAGGCTTTTTATTCTCTTTTCTTGCAGCTTTTTCCATTTTGTCTTCGCCTTCATCACTATCTGACTCTAAATGTCCAACATCTGTAATATTCATTACATGTTTTACTTTATAATTATTATATTCTAACATTCTTTTTAAAGTATCCATAAATATATAGGCTCTGAAATTACCTATATGAGCATAGCTGTATACTGTAGGTCCACAAGAATACATTCTAACTTCATTCCCATTTAAGGGAATGAAGTTATCTTTTTTTCTTGTTAATGTATTATATAATTTTATATCCATATTAACCTCCGTCTTGCATTATGTAATCTCATTCTTATCTTCTACCTCAGTATTTTCTTTTGGTACTTCTTCATTTTTAGTAGGCTCCTCTGGTGGTTCAGTTACTACAGGTATATCATTTATTGTTAAAGTAATTTTTGCTCCTTTTACTACTGATTGACCAGCCGATAAACTTTGTTTTAATACAACACCGTTTGGCTTTGTAGTATCTTTTCCAAACACTACTTGTATAGAAAATTCTCTTAGTTCATCCTTTGCCTGAGTTTCTGTTTTTCCTATCACATTTGGTACTACAATATTATTATTTGTTGGTGTATCAATTGTTGGAGTCTCCTCTGGCTTTGGTTCAGTTTCTTCTGGTGTTGGCTCTGTCTCTTCTGGCTCCTCAGGTTCTTTCTCTTCTTCTTTATGTTTTGTACATGTTTCAGTTATTTCATTGTACTTACCACCTTCACTTGTACTCCAATTAGGATTTACCTCTTTCTCAGGTCTTGATACATATGTTTTTGTTGTAGTTTTAGGACAAAATTCTGTTGCCAATTTTTTAGTATCTTTACATATTTTAACCTTTTCATGACCATCGCATTGTGATGGAACTGTTCCTGATACAAAAACTTCTTTATATGTTCTTGAACATTGCTTTGTTGCCACTTTTCCAGAATCCATACATATTGTTGCCGAAACTATGTTATTTGGTTTTTCAAATTCTGCCTCTTCTAATCCTGAATGAACTTCTTTCATTATTTCAGACCATAATGTAGCTGCTGGATTAGACATTCCATAAATATTTACCTGCTCAGGTTCATCATACCCAAACCATGTAGCAGCAGCATAATATGGAGTTATTCCACATAACCATTTATCTTTATAGTCTGATGTCGTTCCTGTTTTAGCTCCTGTTTCTATTCCTGGTATCTTACAAATTCTTGCAGTTCCGTTACTACCAGTTACTGGTGCATTTAGTATATTTGCAAGAATATACGCATTTCCTTCTGTCATAACTCGCTTCTTGTCTTGTTTTGCTTGTAATATTAACCTACCTGCAGCACTTTCAACCTTTGTATAGTATGTTGGTGTTATATACTCTCCTCCATTTGCAATCATTGCATACGCTGCAGCCATTTGCAATGTAGATGCTCCATTTGTACTTCCTCCTAATGCTAATGTTAACATCTCATCTGATGCATCAAATTTATCTAACCCTATTTCATTTAAAAATTTAACCGCTTTATCTGGTCCTAAATTTGATATTATTTTCATATTAACTATATTTGATGATACTTCTATAGCTTTTCTTACAGTACATAAACCTTGGTATCCTGTTGAATTTCTAAAAGTATTATTTCCAAAACGTGTTATTGAATCATCATATACTGTTGCCGCTGTAATTATATTTTCTTCTAATGCTGGAGCAATATTAGCTAATGGCTTTATCGATGAACCTGTTTGCCTATAACTTTGTGTCGCTCTATTTAATCCTATTGTTGAACTATCCTCGCCAAGACCTCCAACTGTACCTACAACATATCCTGTTTTTGGCTCTATAATTACCATTGCTGATTGTGAATGTTGATCTTCTTTTCTTCCTTTTTCTGTTGTAGCACTTTTTATATATTTTGATTTTACATACTCTTCTTCCATTATTTTTTGGATTTTTTTATTTTGAGTTGTATATATTTTATATCCACCATTAAAAATCATACTTCTTGCAGTATCAAAATTTACATCCTTCTCATCAGCTAATTCCTTTGCTACCTGGTCTATCGCTGCAGCTGTATGGAAAGATATATTATTCGAATTTCCTGTAGAGCCTTTTTTAAATTTTAATCCTTTTTCTACCTTTGCTATTGCTTTATCATATTCTTCATCTGTAATTTTTGTTAATCCTTCTAATTCTTTAACTTTTGTGTTTCTCATCTCTTTCATTTGATTTAAAACTGTTTTTGTTCTTGTTTTTATTGCTTCTTCATTATCTAAGCTTTTATTAAATGGGTTGTAACTATTAGGAGAATGGTTTATTCCTGCAATAAATGCCGCCTCCGCTAAATCAAGCTTTTTAGCTGATTTGTTGAAATAATAATGTGCTGCACTTTCTACACCATATACTGTTCCACCCATAAAAATCTTATTTAAATATAACTCTAATATCTGACTTTTTGAAAGCATTTTTTCTATTTGATATGCACGAGACCACTCTCTTATTTTTCTCTCTACACCTGCTATTCCCTCATCTGCATCATCATCCATCATGTTCTTTACCAATTGCTGAGTTATTGTACTTCCTCCAAAAGATGCCTTTCCACCATGTGTTATGTATGATAAAATCGCTCCACTGGTTCTTTTAATATCAATACCATAATGGCTATAAAATCTCTCATCTTCTATTGCTACAAATGCATTTGGTAAATAATCACCCATCTCAGACATTGTTATAATCTTTCTGTTTTCTTCACCTGTAAGCTCTGCAATTTGCTTTCCGTCTGCATCATAAATTTCTGTGTTATGATATGCTATTGCTAAATCTTCCTGTGTTATTTTCCATTTATCACTAAAGAAAATTCCAGCAAATATTCCTATACCTATTAAGCATAATAGAGCAAATATAATTATTCCTATTTTTATAGTTTTTCTTAATTTAGGATGCTTTTTTTTGTCTTTTTTACTAGGCTTTTTTGTATTTCTTTTATTACTTGAAAGTTTTTGGTTTTTCATATTATATCTTTTTGTTTTATCATAATCATTTTTTCCCATAAAAATCCTCCTTAGCTAAAATCACGTTTTTATTATATAATATATTCAATAAAATTAAAAGCTTTTTTATTAATTTTTAAGATTTTAATCAAATGTTAACCATAAAATATGAAGAAAAGAAACACTAGTTACCAGTATTGGCACTAGTGCTTCTTTATTTTTGTATTTTCTTATTTAACTTTTATAGATTTTACTGTTGAATATGAACTATATATTCTTTTTCCATTTACTGTTTTATATGATCTTACTTTGAAATAATATCTTTTTCCTTTTTTCAAGCTACTTTTTGTATATTTTACTGTACCTGATTTTGTTATTGTTTTTATTTTTGAATATTTACCATTTTTACTTGTTGACATATATATTTGATATCCACTTACACCAGATATTTTTTTCCATTTTAATGTAGCTTTTTTGCTTTTTGTTGTTAAAGATGTTATCTTTGTTGTTGATGGCTTTGTTGCAGTTTTTACTTGTGTTGAATATGAACCATAATGTCTTGAACCACTTACTGTTTTATATGCTCTTACTTTAAATAAATATGTTTCCCCTGCTTTTAATTTTTTTATTGTATATGATTTATTAGTTGTTCTTGCTAAATATTCATATGTTTTCTTTTTAGGATTCCATTTATATATTGAATATCCTGAAGCACCTGTAACTTTTGACCATTTTATTGTTATTTTAGATGTTGTTTGACTTGATACTTTTAAACCTGTTGGTTTCTTTGGTAATATATAAAATGTTTTTATTATTGTTCCTGAATATTTTCCTTTACCAGTAATTTTAACAGTTGCTTTTCCTGTATTTACATTATTTGAATATGATACACTATAATCAGTTTTATCTTTTAATTTTACTCCACCATATTTTACAACTAATCCACTTTGTTTTATAGCTTTTCCTGTGTATGTTTTATTAGCTATTCCAGATACTGAACATTTAGAAAAAGCTATTGTATAATATTTATATTTAATATCATTATTTAATGCATATTTATGTGCTGCTGAGTTTTTTACAACATATAATATTAAATTAGGATTTGCATTATAGAATGCATCATTTGCTATATACACATCATCACTTGCTGTTGGTATTGTAACTGTTTTTAACGATTTACATTCTTTGAAAGCACTAGAGTCTATACCTTTTATGCTTTCTGGAAATGTTATTGTTTCTAATTTACTACAATATTGGAATGCTTCCCAACCAACATTTCTTAAACTTGTTGGCATTTTTAAAGTTTTTAAATTTGCACAGTTTTCAAATGCACTTGTACCTATTTCAGTTACCCCATTTGGTAAACTTATATTTGTTAAACTTGTGCAATCTTTAAATGTTGATTGTGATATTTCTGTTACTTTTGATGGTACTGTTACATTATTTAATCTTGTACAACCTTCAAATACACCTGGATCCATCTCAGTTATACTATTTGGTAATTTTATACTTGTTAAGCTTGTGCATCCTGCAAATGAAGCATTTTCTAGTTTTACAACACTAGATGGAATTGTAACATTAGTTAAACTAGTACATCCTGCAAACAAACCATCCATTACACAGTCTATTCCATTTGGCAATACTACACTTTTTAATTTTTCACAATCTCTAAATGCATTGAATTGTATTTCTTTTACTGTTGCAGGTATTGTTACACTTGTTAAATTTTTGCAATCATAAAATGCATGATCTGCAATTACTGTTACTCTTATTCCATCTATAGCACTTGGAATTACAGCACTTGTAGCATTTTCATCGCAATCAGTAATTCTTATTGTTCCATTTTCTCCATAAACGTCAAATGTTAAATTTCCATATGTTCCTGCAAATACTTTGTTTGGTAAACAAAGGGC
>CANQHH010000065.1 GCA_947623615.1 uncultured Clostridia bacterium
TTAGGTCCTACTCCTGATAATTGTAATAGCTTATCTCTTACTTTAACCGTATCCTCCTCTTTGTGTAATTCATCTAAGTCTATCTCTTTATTTAAAATACTTTTTGTGGTTTTATATACACGTTCAGCTCTAAAACCTAACCCTAAATTTCTAAAATCTTCTATTTCTGCAATTGATAATTGGTCTATTGTAGGAAATGTATAATATGTTTCATCTTTCCACTCAATTTTATTTCCATATTTTTTTGATAATCTATTTATTATGCCTTTTATTCTAGGAATATTATTATTTGCAGAAATTATAAATGAAATTATGGTTTCCCACAAATCTTGATTTAAAATTCGTATACCTTCACCATATTTTATGCTTGCTTTTAAATATTTATCTACATTTGATAGTCGACTTTTTATCTCTTCATAATCTCTTTTTAAATCAAAATATTCTTTACATATTTCTTCTATATTTCCATCACAAATTCCTGTAAATACAACGTCTTCTCCTTGTTTTTTTACATTTAATACATTATTGCCAAAAACTCCAGTATAACTTTCATCATCCTGTACATTCCATCTAAAACATTGACCACACTCAAAAATGTGCTTCGGTTCAAAAGATTTTGCATTTTTTAAAACATAACTTTGCTCTTCCATATTTCTTTTCTCCTATAGTGAAAATTATATAATTATTTTTTTGATATGTCAATAGTTTGTTGAAACATTTGTTCTATCTGAACCCTTTTCCCCATGCCTCTCGTGCATTCGAAATTACTATGAATGCTTGAGGATCAATTTTTTGAGCAATTTCCTTTATTAGTGCAACTTCTGACCTTGATGCAACACACCATAACATCATTCTTTTTTCTCTTGTGTACATTCCTTTTGCATATATTCCTGTACTACCTCTATCAATTTTTTTGGCTATTTCCTTTGCAATTTCTTTATATTTATTTGATACTATAAACATGTTTTTTGTAAAATAAATTCCTTCAAAAACTATATCTATCATTTTTCCCATTATATATATTGCAATTGCAGAATATAATCCTATTTCAATCTGTCTAAACACCAATACATTTAACATTACAATTATTATATCTATTAACACAATTAAATTTCCTGTTCTAAAATGTGATTTATATGAACGAATTATATATGTTAGCATATCTGTTCCCCCTGTTGATGCTTTTGCTTTTAAAACTATCGCTGTTCCCAAACCTATGCAAATTCCTCCATATATACATGCTAAAAGCCTATCTGTAGTTAATGGTTCATATTTTTCAAATATATCTATAAAAATTGATAAGGAAATAGTTCCTAATGCTCCTTTTATTGTAGCTTGCTTTCCGTACTCTTATTAGCGACATTATGAATAAAGGTATATTCAAAATTATTATTGTTATTCCTAAAGGAATTTTAAAAATATAATATATTATTGTAGCAATACCAGAAAATCCACCTGATGACAACTTATTAGGTAGCAAAAATAGTGATGTTCCCATTGCCATTATTACACAGCCAACAATAATATATAATACATCTTTTCCCCATTTTCTTATAACTAATAATTTTTTCCTAGTTTGATTTTTCATTATTCCTCCAAAAAAAATGTTTATTACTAGCATTATTTCTAATAATAAACATTTTTATTCATCTATTAGCTATATGTTTTTAAAATTTCTATTTCAAATTTTCCAGGCTTGATTTTTTCATCTGCCTTAACAACAACATCTACATCATATACTTGTTTTAATTTTTGCACATTTTCTTTTTTATGTCCTATAATATTATTTATGTTTTCCGGATTTGCTTTGATTTCTACTTCTATTACTTTTGTATTAATCTTTTTTATTTTATCAAGTATGCTATCATACCACATGCTAGATTCTACTAATTGTCTAAATGCTGGGTGGAAAGGTCCTGCAACTACTTGGCTAGCTTTATTTGCCGGGTCTGAAATTTCCTCAGTATTTTGTAAGCCAATTCTTATTACATTTATCTTATTTTTATTAAACATTGCCACTATCTCTTTACATCTCTCTACAGCTTGCGTTACTGTAAGTGGCATATACTCGCCTTTTTCATATTCATCTACAAGTGGTGTGTCTTTAATTACTAACACTGGATACACTCTAACAATTTTAGGTTTTAATTTTATTATTTCTTTTGCACTATTTATTTCATCTTGTACAGTACTTTCTGGAAGTCCTACCATCATTTGATGACCTAAAATAAATCCATTCCTTCTTATTAATTTAGATGCTTTTTTCACATCTTCCACAGTATGTCCTCTTTCACATCTATCTAATATGTAATTATTCATAGATTGGACACCCAGTTCTATAGTCTTAACCTTATACTTTTTTAGCATTTTTAGTATATCTTTATCTATTGCATCTGGTCTTGTTGATATACGAATACTATTTACTTTTTTATTTTTTATATATTTTTGAACTGCACCTAGCAATTCTTCCTGTTTTTCTCTTTCTATTGCCGTAAAACTTCCACCAAAAAAAGCTACTTCTACATATTTATTGTTATCTTTAAAGTTTTTCAAATAATAATCTATTGTATCATATACATCCTGAGCTGTTACCATTTTAGTTTGTCCACTTATTTTCTTTTGATTACAAAATATACAATTATTCGGGCAACCTAAATGTGGAACAAATATTGGTATAATATATTCTTTTTTCATTATCTGGCCTCCTATCATATTATTTGTAATGCTTTTTCTGCTGCACACATCTCAGCGTTTTTCTTTGTTTTTCCCTTTCCTGTAGCTAGTTTCTTACCATCACACTCTACTTTCACGGTAAATGTTTTATCATGATCTGGTCCTTCTGTTTTTATAACACTATATTTTATACACACATCTCCATTCCTTTGTAATTTTTCTTGTAAAACTGTTTTATAGTCTTTCATTCCTACGTTTTTAGTAGATAGTTCTATTGCCTCTTTTAGATTCTCTACTATAAATTTTTCTGCTGATTCTAATCCCCCATCAAAAAATATTGCTGCTATTACAGCTTCCACACTATCAGCTAATACAGCGGTTTTCTTATTTCCGTTACAATTATATTCACTTTTTCCCATATATAAGAAATCACTAAAATTATGCCTTTTAGCTACAGTATATAGACTTTTTTCACATACTACTTCTGCTCTAACTTTAGTCATTTCTCCTTCTTTTAACTTCGTATAATTTTCATATATATATTTACTTGAAACAAATTCTAATATACTATCTCCTAAAAATTCTAATTTTTCATTACTTTCTATTTTATTTTCATATGCATATGATGTATGTGTTAACGCTTTTTTTAATAATTCTTTATTTTTAAACGTATATCCTATGTTCTTTTCCAATTGTTCCAACATATTCTCACCTCCCCTTTTTTCCTTTTAATATTATACACGCTCTTCTCAAAAAAAGCAAGATACAGTTTTTTTGCTTTAGCAAGCTACATTTATTTCTATTTACATTAGGAAAAGTATCTTCGCAATTATTACATATTCCAAGGTAACTTAGACCTTGTCGAATAGTCAAAACTCTTTGATTTTTCCTATTCAACCAAAAAAAAGAAAGGTCAAAACCTTTCAATTTTATCTATGCCATATGGTCTTTTATATAGTCAACTACATCTCCTACAGTAACAACCTTTTCTGCATCTGCATCTGGAATTTCCATATCAAATTCTTCTTCTAAAGCCATTATTAATTCTACTATATCTAAAGAATCTGCTCCTAAATCATCTATAAAAGATGCTTCCATTGTAACAGCTGTTTCTGCAACACCTAGTTGTTCTACAATAATTCCTTTTACTTTTTCAAAAACCTCCTCAGAACTCATAAATACACCTCCTTATTATTTTTTAATTTATTATACCTAACAATAATACATATTAATTTAATTGTCAAGATATTTTACAAATTATTTTACTTTATTTTTCAAATTCTTCTATCATCTTTTCTACTGCCCTATTTTCAACAAATTGCTCTGCTTGTTTTACTGTAAATTCAAACAATTTCTCATCACTGCTACCATGTGCTTTTACAACAGGTCTCTTTACTCCTAAAAATAAAGCTCCACCATATTCTTTATAATCCACTAATTTTTTAAACCTGTTTATTGCTGGTAATGATGGAATTGCTGCAACTGTAGATAATATATTTTTCTTTAAACTCTCTGTTAATGTTCTTTTTACTAATTTACCTAATCCCTCTGTGGCCTTTAAAAATACATTTCCTGTAAATCCGTCAGTCACTAAAATATCTATTTCTCCTGAAAAAGCATCTCTTCCTTCAACATTTCCAACAAAATTTATGTTTAATTCTTTTGATTTTTCCTTTAATAATTTATATGATTCTTTCGTAAGTTCATTACCTTTTGTTTCTTCTGTTCCTATATTTAATAAACCTACTGTTGGATTTTCTTTTCCAAATGTATTTCTAAGATAGATACTAGCCATCTGTGCGAATTGTAATAAATTTATCGGTTTACAATTGGTATTTGAACCACAATCAATTAGTAATAATCTACTATTATATGCTGGAAGTATTCCTGCTAATGCTGGTCTATCAATACCTTTTATCCTACCTACCAAAAGAGTTGCTCCTGTTAATAATGCCCCTGAATTTCCTGCTGATATAAATACATCTCCTTCTCCTGACTTTAACATATTAAATCCTACAACCATAGATGAATCTTTTTTATGCTTTATTGCTTGTGTTGGTATGTCTTCCATTTCAATCTGCTCTGTTGTATGATGTATGCTTAACCTTGAAGAAATCTCTTTTATATCATCTTTATTATATAATTCTTTTATTCTATTATTTATTACATCTTTATTTCCAATAAGTATAACCTCTGACTTAATTTGCTCTATTGCATTTACTGCCCCTTTTATATTTGCATCAGGTGCATTATCTCCACCCATAGCATCTAGTAATATTTTCATAAAGTTCCTCCAAAAATTGTTTTATATAATATATTATTTTTTCTATATTTTATAACTTATATTATATAAAGTCAATTGCCAGACAAGATTTTATTACTTATTTATCACAATTTCAAGTTTACTGACTTCTGAGTCAAATTTTTGTATTCTCCTCTTTAATTTTATGTAAATCTATGATATAATTATGTGGTCGTCACTTTAGACAACATGTACGTTAAAACTAAATAATTAATATTATTAGGAGGAATAATTTGAAAATCTATTTTACCAATACTGGCTGTTCAGCTGAAGCCGAGGACTTCCTTCGGGTGGTAAGACTTCTTCATGCAGAACAGACAGATGATATTACTGAAGCTGATATCATTATTGCACATTTCTGTGCTATAAGTACAGAAAGCTTTGAAAAAATTCCACTTCTTATGTCAGTGCTTCATGAATTAAAAAAACGCATACCTGCAATTAAAATTTATGCAGGTGGATGTGCAAGTCAGGTTATTGATTTCGAAAAGAGATATCATTATATTGATGGTGTATTTAACCGTCGCTACATGGTCGAAGATCTCTCTAATTATTTGGGTTATGATTTTGAATCTGATGAAAATCTTCCAATAAGTTATTATAATATTATCAGAATTCAAAGTGGTTGTATGAGACATTGCGGATTTTGCAAAAAATCTTATCTCGAAATGCCACTTTGCAGTAAACCTTTTGATAATGTTATTAGAGATATTAAATCCTGTGGATATCATGATATTATTCTGCATGCTGAAAATTCTACAGAATATGGATATGATTTGCCTCAGTCTGTTGGTCTCATTGATCTTCTTAAGGCAATCGATGAGATTGATGAGGTTCAGTATGTTTATCTGACTGGTCTTTGTATTGACGAATTAATCTCTAATTCAGAATTAACTAACTACATTAAATATTGCCGAAAGATAAGAAAAGTTGAAGTCGAACTTCATTCTCTTATTCCTGAAGTAAGAGATAATATGCAGTTAACAAGCACTGTTGATGATGCACTTAGAATTCTTTATGAGTTTTCTAACAAATACATCATTACTCACTTAATGTTGGGATACCCTGGTGAAACTGATGAAAATTTCAAAAATGAACTTGAGCTTATCAAAAGCAATTATATGTATTATCTTCAAATTAATACATATGATAACACGCCTATGACAATGGGGCATTCTTTTGAGCAGGTTCCTAGAGAGGTTGTGGCTAAAAGATTAGCCATGATTAACAAAACATTAAAATCAGTACGCTCTCGGGTTGCTAACATATTTATTAAATCCAAATCAACTTTCCCATGCGTTTGCATTGGTAAAAAAAAGTTTGAGTTATTAAACCACAGTGCAGTGGTAACAGTATATAACAGCTATAATGTTATGGTAGGACAAATCGTTAATGTAAAAATAACTGGAATGAATAAACTCTTTAGCAGGTTTGACTCTGACCAGACAATGCGGTTAATTGGAGAAATCGTATGAAAGAATTTGAAGAAATCCTTGACAATACAGAAAAGAGCATGGATTCTCCTGAGAGATTGTTTGCTTTCGTAGCAATGTTATTGCTCGAAAAACCAAACATGAAAATCAAAGATATGCTCGCTCTTAAGGAATTTTATGAGAATAATATCTCAGTTGCAAATGCAGTAAATGAATCTAAAAAAGTAAAAAAGAAAGGTAAAAAAGAAAAAAAGGTAACTTAACCCTGTTATATAGGAAATGATTTCTAACGAATTTTCCTACATAAGCAAAATTTTTCAGGTCTTGTGGAATATATTTCACAAGATCCTTTTTTTTGGAATCGACAAGAACAAAGAGCGGTCAAAGACCTCTTGGTTCAAAAAAAATGAGAGAAAATAATTTTCCCTCATCTAAACTCTATTTATATAAATAATTTTGTGGATTCAATTTTGTACCATTTTTAACTACTTCAAAATGTAGATGGTTACCTGTTGAATTACCTGTTGATCCTACTGCTGCTATTTTATCTCCTGCTGATACTTTTTGACCTTTTTTTACATATATTTTACTACAATGCCCATAACATGTTTGGATTCCATTTCCATGTGATATTTTGATGTAATTACCATATCCACCACAATATCCTGCATATACAACTGTACCACTTGCTGCTGCCTTTATAGCTTTTCCCTTAGGTGCACCTATATCAAGTCCTGCATGTACATGGTCTCTTATACTTTCTACACTACCAAATCTGGAAGTAATTAC
>CANQHH010000066.1 GCA_947623615.1 uncultured Clostridia bacterium
GCCACTTTAGCTCAGCTGGTAGAGCAACTGACTTGTAATCAGTAGGTCGTCCGTTCGATTCGGACAAGTGGCTCCAACTTAAATCCTAGTTTACGAAAGGTTTGCTAGGATTTTTGTTATATTAATCAGAAAAGAGAAATGTTATGAATGAATTAAATAAAAAAAGTATAATAGTAACAGGTAGCTCAAGAGGAATAGGAGCTGAAATTGTAAAGGTTCTAGCCCAAAAAAGTTATAATGTTTTGTTAAATTATAATAAATCTGAAAAATGTGCAATAGAACTAAAAAAGCAATTAAAAGGAAAAAATGTAGAAATTTTTAAAGCGGATGTTTCAAAAAGAGAAGAAGTAAAAGAGATGATCAATTTTGCTTTGGATAAATTTGGAACGATAGATGTAATGATAAATAACGCAGGAATATCGCAATCGAAATTGTTTACAGATATTACAGACGAAGATTGGAATAATATGATACAAAACAATTTAAATTCTGTTTTTTATTGTTGTCAAGAAGTTTTACCAACAATGATAAATAAAAAAAATGGATGCATCATAAATATATCATCAATTTGGGGGATTACAGGTGCATCATGTGAAGTACATTATAGTGTATCTAAAGCAGGGGTAGATGGTTTAACAAAATCGCTTGCAAAGGAGTTAGGACCTTCGAATATAAGAGTAAATAGTATTGCTCCAGGGATAATAGATACAGATATGAATAATGGGTATTCGAAACAAGAAATTCAAGAAATAGAGCAAGAAATCCCATTGGAAAAGGTAGGAAATGTATCAGATATTGCGAGATGTATAGAATGGCTTGTTGAAGATAAATATACAACTGGACAGGTTATATCTATAAATGGAGGGTGGCTTATCTAAAAAAATTAATTTGCAAAACAAAAAAACATTGATTTATTCAATGTTTTTTTCGTTTATTAATTATTATTAAGTTTTCTTTTATAATTACCTGATATAATTTTAGGCAAATATGTAATTATTTTATATACCGCAAGTCTAACCTTTTTGCTCCAAATATAAGACTTTCTCAATCTCCTTGTTTTAGAGACTGAAGAAATATTTTGTGGAACTAAGGCTAACTCCTGAACTTCGACTTTTTCAATTGGAAATATGTAATTATCTGAATCGTTGTTATCCCATACATCGTCACTATTCCTAAAACAGAAATTTAAAGTATCACTGGATGTAAGATGTATTTCGGCTTGAAAACCTAATTCTGTTTTTGTCATCTTAACTTCATTTAAATTTTCCCAGTCGTTACCAAAACCATAATGTATAAAAACTTCCTCAGAATTATTTTGGAAAAGTTCTCCTGTATATGAGATTTTTACATTACTATTTTCTACTAACTTATCTGTATTAAAGAATATATTTTTTACTAATTCCATTTTAAATCTCCTTTTATTTATCTCTTGTTAAATTGATATAATAGATTATATTATTAAAAATAAAAATATTCAATACTTTTTTACAAATTTCTGCATAAAATTTTAAAAAATTATAAAATTAGTCCTGTATTGGTTCCCAAAACCTTACCAATTATATTAAATTGAGTATCATCAAATAATGAAATTTCTTCTACTTCTTTATTATCTGCTCGTAGAACTAATTTATCTCTCCTAACAATAAATCTTCTGATTATTATTTTTCCATCATACTCAAATACACCAATTTCTCTATTATTTAAAGGTGAACTTAATTCTACAAAAACGTAAGTATCTTTTGGCAATTTTGGTTCCATAGAGTTGTCTGGCATTTTTAAAGCAAAAGTTGCGCCTGGAAATGATGAAGGGCACTCTATAAAATTGCTTATTGAATCTACTGCTAATACTTTATTATAAGATATATGATTAGGAGCTTTGTAAAATTCTTGGTCGTCAGATAGAATTTTATCATATGTATACATTAAAGGTTGATAAGGAACGTCTAAAGCTTTACAAATGCTTCTTAAAGCTTTATGACTAGGGTTTCTCTCACCTTTTTCAATATGAGTAAGATGACCTATATTGATATTAGTTTTTTTAGCAAGTTCAGTTTTTGACATTTTTTTATCCTTACGAATCCTTGCTATCATATCACCTATCATAAATATTCTACCTCTTTTCCTATAAATTTACTTAATTATACAAAAAAAAATATTAAATGTCTAGTAAAATTATTCTTTTTTTGTAAAAAGTCATAGAAAATAATATTGTAAAAAAAATATAAATATGGTAATATTGTCTTGTTATAAAGTATAAAATATATCAAAGGAGAAAAAATATGGAGTTAGAGGAAAACAAGTTGGGGGTTGGAACTCTAGAAAATGACGAAAAATCCATAGAAGGGGAAAAGAACAAGTCAAGCAAAAAGAAGATAATACCATTAATAATATTGTTAATTCTATTTCTATTTATAATAATATTTTCGGTTATATTTTCGCTAATAAATATAAACAATAAAAAAATAATGTCAGGTGTTAGTATAACTGGAATTGATGTTTCTGGATTAACCTTAGAAGATGCGAAAAGCAAACTACAAGAATTAGCATTAAATAAAAGAAAAGAAGATGTAGTTTTAAAATATAATGATTATGAAACTTCAATAAATGGAGAGCAGATAAATGTGAATTTTGATGTGGAAAAAGCCATAAATGAAGCATTTAATATAGGAAGAGATGGCAATATAATAACAAATAATTATGCAATTTTATTTACGCAAATATCTAAGAAAGATATAGAGTTACCATTCACTTGTGATGAGAAAATTTTGCGAGAGAAGATAAATGATGCATCATTAAAAATGCCAGGAGTAGTAAAGCAAAGTAGTTATTATATTGAAGACGATAAATTAATAATTGTTAATGGAGAAAACGGTATTAAAATAAAAACTAACGAAATGGAAACAATGATAATAGACGAGATAAAAGATATAGATAATAAAAACAATGTATTACAGATTCCAGTTGAAGAAGTTAAGCCAGATGCCATAGATTTAGAAAAGATTAGAAGTGAAATATATAAAGAGCCTCAAGATGCTTATGTATCTAAAAATCCAACAGCTGTACATACTCATGTAAATGGTATAGATTTTAAAATATCAATAGATGAAGCCAAGAAAATGATAGAAGAAGATAAAAAAGAATATGTTATTCCATTAAAAATAACTGTACCTAAAAAAACAATCAGTGATTTAGGAGAAGAGGCGTTTGCAGACCAATTAGCAAAATTCACAACGAGATATGATGCTAGCAATTCTAATAGGAGCAATAATGTATCTTTAGCGGCTCAAAAAATAAATGGAACAATAATAATGCCAGGTGAAACATTTTCATATAATAAAGTTGTAGGAGCAAGAACTATTGAGGCAGGATATAAATTAGCAGGTGCATACTCAGGAGGTCAAGTAGTTCAAGATGTTGGAGGTGGAATATGCCAGATATCATCTACTCTATATAATACTGCTCTACTTGCAAATTTGGAAATAGTTGATAGGAGTAATCATCAATTTCAAACATCTTACGTTGATGCGGGAAGAGATGCAACTGTTAGTTGGGGCTCACTAGATTTTAAATTTAAAAATAGTAGAACATTCCCTATAAAAATTGTTGCATCAGCTAAAAATGGAATTGCAGAAGTAAGTTTATATGGTATAAAAGAAGAAACTGAATATGAAGTTGTAATTCAATCAGAAATAACATCATATATACCTTTTGGAGTTAAGTATGTTAATGATAGTACTTTAGCTCAAGGAAAGGAAGTTATTGAACAAGCAGGATATAATGGTTGTAAAAGTGAAACATATAGAATATTGAAATTAAATGGAAAAGAAATTTCAAGAACATTATTATCAAGAGATACATATGCTGCAATGCAAAGGATTGTAAGAAGAGGAACTAAAACAACAAAGACAACTACACAAAAAAATACAGATAGCAAAACAACCAAAAAAACAACGACAAAAACAACCAAAAAAACAACCACAAAGACAACTACAACAACCAATAATAAGAAAACGAAAAATTAATTAATATAGAAAATAAAGAGACTGTATGATATGCAGTCTTTTTATTGTATAGGAAATCGAAGATTGTAAATTTTTATAATTTTATGTTATTAAAATTTTATTTATGATATAATTAAAATGAATATAAATTAAAGGGGAGAAATATACATGTCTTTTATGGGAAGAGGCGATTTTCCTTCTATGGGAAATGGCAACGAAAATGGAAATATTGATGGAAATGAAAATAGGAATGGAGACAGTAGTGGAAGTGGAGCAGGCAGTATACTAGGTTGGTTGAGTGGTAGAAATCTTTTTTACTTATTTTTTCGTGGATATTATTATAAAGTTTCATTGGATAACACATATGTAATAATGCAAATGATAATGACATTTATAATTGCAATAGTTGCAATTATATCATTTGTAACAACATATAAATCAGATATTGTAGATCCAATAGAAAGCACTAAAAGTATGTTTATGAATACTTATTTAATAGTAATTGCTGTATTTTTGTTATTAACATTTATAATCAATTATTCAGCTAAAAATGAAGTATCATTAATAAAAAGATTAATTGTATTTTTTATGATATCTGTAATAACAATGTTGGCATTTTTTGGAGTAAAATTAAATCTTGATAAAACATATACTGAAACCAAGTTTGGACAAATTTTTTCTGAACAAAATGTAGGCAATTCAAAAGATGAATCAAAATCCGTGATTTCTATTGAATTGCTTGGGGTAAGCATGAAAACAGAAAGAGAATATTATGTTGATGAATGTGTGAAATTATATAATATATTTAGTGTTAAAACATATAGCGTATTAGGAATGCATTTATTATTAAATATTCTGCTTGTATATCAAATTTCAAAAGTGTCAAAAATTCAAGGTAAAAAAGAAACAATGAATAAAGATGATATAATATTATTTGATGAAGAGGAAAATGTGAAGTTTTAATTAAATTGATAAATCAAGGAGTTATTATGACAGAAGAAGGAAAGAAATATTTTTTTAAGGTTAATATGGATAAAGCAAAAAATAAAACCCGTATTGCTATTTTTATAATACTTGTTAGTATAATGACATATATTATTCCAATTTTAGAGGGAATTCTTGATTTTGGCGTAATTTTTGAGAGCGTATCATTGATTTTTATTATAATTGCAAAAAGATATATGCTAAAATATAACCTGGAAAAAGCAAGAAAATATAATTTTTATGCGATGTTGCCTATAGGGTGGTTATTTGTTTATGATGGAATTACTTATTTATTATCTGCAGAGAGTTTTATAGGTTTAATAACTATGATATTTTTATATATTTTTTCTGAAATATTGTTGATTATATATATGCTGACATTATTTTTAATAAAGAAAAGTTTAGAAAAAGCGGGGGATCCAGAAAAATACAAGGAAAGTACAGATTGGTTTTACGAAAAATATGAAGAAAAAGAAAATGAGAATGAAAATATAGAAAAATAAATTATGACACAGTAGCAATATACTGTGTCATATATTTGGATTAAGTGATTTTTATTTTTTAGGCTGTTTTTTTAGATTCTTCATAAGCCTTTCTAACAGCTTTTGCTAATTGGTCTGCACATGATGTACCTCTTCTACCACAAATAATTCCGCCTATTTTTTCTTCAATTTCTTCGACAGTCATACCTTCAACAAGTTTTGGTAATGCTTGCAAATTTCCAGGACACCCGCCTCCTAGAAATTTAACATTAGTTATAACATTACCTTCTATTGTAAATTCAATTTCCTGTGCACAGGTATTTTCAGTTTTAAAACGATATTTCATTTAATAATCACTCCTTTTTATAAAATATTAATTTTGCATAAGAATTTGTTGTCCCTTTATTAAATCATAATTTATCAATTCTGAGCCTTCTAGGTTTTCTTTATACATATCTATACCTGTAATTTGGCTGTTTTCATAAGTTGTATAATAATATATTCCTTTATCCATATTGCAACAAGAACTATAGATGGTTATTTCGTATTTATCTTCACCCATATGAACGCATCCTCTTTGTTGATTAACCGAATTTAATATATGAAAAAATTGGCTAATGCTTTCAGATTCTGACTCACCAGAAATTGAGTTCATTTTTGTAAAAGTAGCTTTTACAAATCTTGATGCAGATGATAAATCGCCTGGCAATCCCATGGCTCCCATACCTCTACTATAAGCATTTAAATTTAATTTTTTGGAAAAATTATTATTCGGTTGTTCAATAGATAAATTCATATAATTGTTTAAATTAAATATATGTATATCAAAAGTTGGATTATTTGTAAGTACGCCAACAGGATTATCAAATATATTTAATCCATTATTTACACTTTCAACTGTTATTGATGATTCTTTATCAGAAATAATCCAATGTAATGGTGATGCTGGTAATTTTGCACTAAAATTTATATTAGCAATATTTATTTTTTTTAATAATAGTTTTGCTTCAGTAATATTTGCACATTGTGATAAAATCCAAGGAATAAACTCAAAAGGTGCAATATTATCCATACCATCCTTTTCATCTTTGTAATTGGCATTGTCTGGAAAATTTAAACCAGCCATACCTAATCCTTTTTCATTTATTGCATCATAATAAAGAGGATATCCGTCTGCAACATAAACCATTCCAATAATAGCATAATGATTGTTAATTTCATTTACTTTTCTGAATTTAAAGGGATAGTTACGAGGCGTTATAGTAACAGTTTCTTTATATGAAAATTCCAAATCTAAATTCCTTCCAAAATAATGATCTTTTGTGTTATATGTTATGGCTGTACACATATTCTACCTTCCTTTCATTTTTATAATCTATAAGATATAATATCATATATTTTAAGTTTTGTCGCTATATTTAATAAAAGATGAAGAAAAGAGGTGAGTGTAACAAAGGTATCAAAAAGAAGGAATAGCTTAAATAAAACGTATTGATTAT
>CANQHH010000067.1 GCA_947623615.1 uncultured Clostridia bacterium
GAAAAACTTTCAGATGCCGGAGTTTTAAGACTATTAAAAAAATGCAATATTTTCGTAAAACTTTCTCCTATCGAAAAAGCAAGAATTGTAAGGCTTTTACATGAGTCAAAAAATGTAGTAGGATACATGGGAGATGGTATAAATGATGCTCCATCTTTAATAAATTCAGATGTTGGTGTATCTGTTGATACCGCTGTTGATATAGCAAAAGAATCTGCAGATATAATATTACTTGAAAAAGATCTACATGTTTTATTAGATGGTGTTACTGAACGGAAGAAAAACATATGCCAATTTAATGAAATATATAAAACTTTCAACTAGTTTCAACTTTGGAGAAGTTGTATCTGTTGTTATTGCAAGTTTAATATTACCTTTCTTACCTGAAACTCCTATACAACTTTTAGTAGAAGGTTTATTATACGATTTTGGACAATTAACATTGCCATTTGATAATGTAGATGAAGAATATTTAAGAAAACCAAGAAAATTCAATATTACAAGTTTAAGAAACTTTATGTTATTTATGGGACCAATTAGTTCTGCATTTGATATTATAATATTTGCTATTTTATTATTTGGATTACACATTCGTGATGCAGCTACATTCCAAACTATATGGTTTTCATATAGTATCGTATCAAACTTATTGGGTATGCATATTATAAGAACATCTAAAATACCTTTCTTACAAAGTAATGCCCATAAATTTGTATATTTCTCATCTATAACACTTGCTATTATTGGTATACTTATTCCATTTACATGGCTTGGAAATTTAATAGGACTTGTACCAATTTCATTAACGCATATATCATTAATAATACTTGTTTCTATTTTATATTGCTTTGTTGCAATGTTAGCAAAAAAAGTCTATATCAAAAATTATGGCGAATGGATATAATAGAAAGACATGGAGTTATATTGAAAACTCCATGTTTTTTATTGCTTTTTAATACTTGCAATTTTTCATTATTTATGATAAACTTATAAATAGTCAGTTTTATTAAACGTATAGGAGGTGTAAACTTATGGCAAAATGTGAAATTTGTGAAAAATCTGTAGCTCATGGAAACAAAATAAGCATAGCTCGTTCTCATGTTAGTAGAAGAACATCTAGAACATTTAAACCAAATTTAAGAAGAGTAAAAGCATTAATAAATGGAGATACAAAAACTATATCAGTATGTTCAAAATGTTTACGTTCTGGTAAGGTAACAAGAGCATAATTAAAAGAAAAAAAAGATACTTTAATGAACTATTTATTTAATTCATCAAAGTATCTTTTTTAATCATATACTATTCTTTAATTCCAAATATTAATTTAACAAAGCCCCTCAAGAATTTTGGAACTTTTTTCACTACTATTGTCATATTCTCCACTCTCCTTTTTAACAAGATAACCATATTAAACCAACAGCCACTATAATCACTCCTATTGCAAATAGCCAGCCTGTTATAGGAAGTAATAAAACAAGCAATATTCCTAATCCTAGCCCCACAAAACACACTCCTAATGTTTTCTTAAATAACTTTAACATAAGTGAAATTACCTCCTATCTTTTGGTATATTATATTAAGTAACTTTCTTATTTGTTACTCTTTTATGTTCTGTATATTTCTTGCAAAAAAAGCAAATTTATGTTTTAATATACTAAAATAACAATTTAGGAGTTCGGTTTTCAATGAAAAAAAGTGATGTTATAAATATAATTGAGATATTAAAAGAAACATATCCTGATGCAAAATGTAGTCTTAATTTTAATAATTCGTTTGAATTATTAATAGCTGTCATTCTTTCAGCTCAATGTACAGATGAAAGAGTTAATAAAACTACTCCTTTAATTTTCAGTAAATGTCCTACACCAAAAGACTTTGTCGAAATCCCATTAGAAGAACTAGAAATACTTATCCATCCTTGCGGATTTTATAAAACAAAATCAAAAAATATCAAAGCCACTGCACAAAAAATCATAAATGATTTTAATGGTCAAGTACCAAATAATATGAAAGATTTAATGAGTCTGCCTGGCGTAGGAAGAAAAACTGCTAATGTTGTAATGTTAGAAGCTTTTAACCAACCTCAAGGAATAGCTGTAGATACACATGCTAAAAGAATTGCTAACAAACTAGGCTTATCTGATAAATCAGAACCTGAAAAAATTGAACAAGATTTATTAAATCTAATTCCTAGCAAATATTATAAAGATGTTAACCATATATTTATATGGCATGGAAGAAATATATGTACTGCACGATCTCCCAAATGCCATAAATGTCCACTTTTAAAATATTGTAAAAATCATATTAATAATTAACGAATAATTTACAAAAAAAACTTCATAATAATTATGAGGTGTTTTACTTTGACTAATATAAATTGTTCTTCTAATTGCAAATATCAAAAAGACGGAAAATGTGAATTAGATAAAATTCAATTACAAAAATTTTCTGGTAATACTGACTGTATATATTTTGTTCCAAATAATGATTGACAATCATAAAATAAGATTATATTATATATCCATAATATAATTTTATTGGAGGGATTAGTTTGGAATATATTTTAAAAAACAAAATTTTACTATTTATTTTAATATTTTTTATAATATTATCACCTATTTGTATGGCTACTAATACTGATATTATCGCTACATACACAACAAATGATTTAGATACTAACAATCTATCTGAAGATGAAGTAGATAATACCAATAATAGCAATTTTTCATATATACCTAGTGACTTATATAAGTTTGAAGAAAATGCTGAAATAAATGAAGTTGTTGATGGTAATTTATTTGTAATGGCAAATAAAATTACCATATCTGGAGAAATTGCAGGAGATGTGTTTGCATTAGGAAATGAAATTAATTTTACAGATACAGCATATATACATGGAAGTCTTTTTATAATAGGTCAAGATGTTTCAGTAAATTGTCTTTGCTATGATATCTACGGAATAGGAACAACCTTTAACTTAGATGAAAATGCTGTTATTGCAAGAGATGTAAGAATTGCAAGTGATAATATAAATATTAATGGTCGAATAAACAAAGATGCATATTTATATACAAACAATTTATTATTTGCTAATAATGATTTAGAGCAAATAGCAGGTAATTTAAGTTATTCTTCCCCTTCTGAATTTGAAATATCTGATGGTATTGTAGGTGGAGATATACATTTTACTCCTGTTTCAACTGATGAACCAACTATTGTAGAAACAATTATAGGATGCATAACCAATATAGTGTCAGCCCTTTTATATGCTTTATTTATAGTTCTTTTGATAATTTGGTTAGCTCCTAATTTCAAAGATAAAGCAAAAAATATCATAAAAAATAAAGCTCCTTTAGCTTTTGGAACAGGTCTACTTTCTTTTATATGCATCATTCTAGCTTCTATTAGCATACTATTTTTATTACACGGCTTATCATTTGGCATATCAGTAGCAGCTATTACAACACTTATACTTGCATATAGTATTTCACAAACTGTATTTGGATTATCATGTGCTAAAATATTAATGGATAAATCAAAAAAAGAAAAAAATATTTATCTTATACTTTACACATTATTAATTGTACTTGTAATTAATATCCTTGGTCTGATTCCTTTTATCGGATTCTTGGTAAGCTTAATAGTTAATATGACAGGCTTTGGAACCATAGTTTTAAATTTAATTAGTAAAAAAGATTTTAGTGTAAATGCCCAAAAGTCTGACAAATAACAAAATTTTTAAAAGGAGCATATAGAAAAATAAATCTATATGCTCCTTTTTGTTACTGGAAAAACCAGTTCTTTTTTATTTACAATTTTTTCATTTTTTCGATTGTCTCTTCATAATTTTCAGATTTAATTATACTTGTACCTGCTACAATCATATTACATCCTGCTTTTTTTATTTCTTCGATATTATCTAAATTTATTCCACCATCAGCTTCTATATCTACATTGTCTAGTTTATTATCATCCAAATATCTCCTTAGTTCTTTTATCTTTTCTATTGTTTGTGTTATTAACTTTTGACCACCTTTGCCTGGTTCAACTGTCATTATTAATACCACATGAATATATGGAAGTATTTCATATATATCCTCTATCGGTGTTTCAGGTTTTACACTTATTCCAACTTTACAATTATTTTCTTTTATATACTTTATAGTATTTATTAACTCTTGCTTATCCTTAACCGCTTCTAAATGAATTGTTATTATGTTTGGCTCAAAAACTAAATATTTCCCTATATATTTTTTTACATCTTCTACCATCAAATGTACATCTAATGGCACATTTGTTATATTTTTTAGATATTCACAATATTCGTTCATCTTTTCGTCTGTATCATCTTCTACAAATTTTCCATCCATTACATCTATATGAAAATAATCTGTTTTAGCAGTTTCTAGATTATAAAATATCTTTATTGCATCTTCTTTTTTCACATTTAAAATTGATGTTGATATCTCTACCATTTTCTTAGCTCCTTTTCTTTTATATCATTATATATTTTACAATATCTATCATATCTATCCTTTGCTATTTTTCCTTCTTCTACCGCTTTTTTTATACCACATTCTTGTTCTTTTACATGGCTACAACCTGTGAACTCACAATCTGAAATAAATGGCACAAATTCTATAAAATAATGACATAATTCTTCACTATTTATTTCATATATATCAAATGTAGAAAATCCAGGAGTATCTGCAATATAGCTTTTTTCCGCTACTTTATACAATTTTACCTGTGTTGTAGTATTTTTTCCTCTTCTATTTTTTTTACTTATATCTCCTTCTTGTGTCATATCTCTTTTGAAAATGCTATTTATAAGTGTAGATTTTCCTACACCTGAATTACCAGAAAAAGCAGTTATGTTATTTTTTAAAATTTCTTTTATCTCATTTACACCTGTTCCATTTTGAGCATTTGTTTTTACAACCTTATACCCTATTTTCGTATATGTTTGTTCTATATTATTTATTATATCATCTTTTTCTAAATCTATTTTATTCAAACATATAATCGGCTTTATTCTCATATATTCCGCATAAGCAAGTTGCTTATCTAAAAGCTCTAAATCAGGTTTAGGCAATTTCATAGATATTACTAATATAATTTGAGATAAATTCGACATTTTGGGTCTTTTAGTATAATTTATCCTTTCTGATATTTTTGTTATAACTCCTGTTTTTTTAGTTTCATCTACAACTTCTATTTCCACGTAATCTCCAGCAACAGGACTTATTTCTTCGTTTTTAAATTTTCCTCTAGCATTACACGAATATATCTCTTCTTCAATTTCTACATTATATAAATTAGAAATATTACTTACTACAATTCCTTTAAGCACTTTCATACCTCTTTTCAAAATTTTAATATTATAGAACAAATTTAATAATAAAAAGGTAGAAATCTACCTTTTTATATTTTAGTCTATATTTAAAACTGTACTTGATGAATTTAAGTTTAATGTTTCTTCTCTTTCTTTAACATCATCAACAAATACTTTGATTGTAATAGTTCCTCTTCCAGATACCAGTACATTTATATTTGCTGTATCTTTTCTATGTTCTTTCTTGTATACATCTTCTTCTTTTCCTTCAGATGTAACAGTTACTCTAACTTCAACATTTGGTTCTATTTCATTGCCTTCTTCATCTTGCTCTATTACTCCACCTGTAATTGATTTTAAGTTTATATTTACTGTACCTTTTTTAGCTTGTTCTATTTTGTTTACTGTTAATGTTACTTTACTTCCATCATTTACTTGTACACCTGTATCTATACTTTGTTTTAATACAACTCCATCATCTTTTGATGTATCTTCTTCATATACTACAGTTACATCAAATCCTATCTTTTTAAGTTTATCTTTAGCCTTTTTCTCTTTTTCACCTATTACATATTCCATAGATATTTGCTTTGCACCTGTGCTAACATAAACTTTTACTGTATCTCCTAAATTTACTTCTTCACCCTCCTCTGGGCTTTGTCTTATTACATATCCAGATTCTACTTTATCACTATTTTCTTCTATTTTCTCTACATCTAATTCACTCTCTTTTAGTAGATTTTCTGCCTCTTCATATTCTAATCCTGTTACTTTTGGAACTTCCTTAACATCAGTACCTTTACTTACAATTAATTTAACAGTTGAATTCTCTTTTATTTTGTAATTTTCCATAAATCCTGGATCTTGTGAAATTATTTTTCCTTCTTCTACTTCTTTATCATATTGCTCATCTATTTCTAGTATAATTTTCTTTTCATCAGCTATTCTTTGTGCCTCATCTCGAGTTAGTTCTACAAAGTTTGGTAAATCAACATCCTTTTCCCTACCAATATTTAATATTCCCTGTGTTGCAAAAAATCCACCAACTGGAATTAGGATTACTATAGCAATTATTAATAATACCTTTGCAGCTGGATGTTTTGAAAAATATGAGTTTTTTCCTTTCTTTTTGCCTTCTTTATTTCTGCTACTTGTATTATCTTCTTTTGCTATATCTTCTGAAACCGTATCTATCCTTTGAGTATATGCATTCATATCTATATTTTCATTTACAAAATCCCCATCAGGATTCTTTAATGCCATTCCTAAATCTTTTAACATCTCTGTAGCACTCGAATATCTAAGATTTGTATCCTTTTGCATTGCCTTTAATATTATTTTATTTACTGCAAATGGTATTGATGGATTCAATTTTATTGGCTCTATTGGTTTTTCTTGCATATGTTTTAATGCTA
>CANQHH010000068.1 GCA_947623615.1 uncultured Clostridia bacterium
AAGCCTTGTTAAATTTTTAATATAAAAGGGGGGATATATAAATTGTGCGAAGTATAAGCAACTACATAAATAAAAAAGCTCACATCTGTAACTTTGGCGAGTTAGGTGTGAGTTTTTACCACTAATTTCGGCAAAACCACGTTTGTGGATTTGTTATTTCCTATTTTTATATCATATAATTAATTACATTTTAGACTTTTTATACAATTTTCTTTAAAACTGGTATTTTACTAAGTATAAATGAACATAGATATGACAAAAGAAAGGATGCTATAAATACAATAGGAATATTAATTATAGCCAAATCAATATTAATTTTTTCTAAGATTTCATACATAGTTGCGATAATTAAAGTATGTGTAGCATATATTCCCAAGCTATATTTTGAAATGGAATTTATGAGCTTATTGCTTTTATTTTGTATATTTTTGAATTTATCTTTTATAATAATAAACACTGTTATGGATTGTAATAAAACATTAACGCTAAGATTTCCATACATTTGTAGTGTTTTTCCAGTATTAGTAGAAAGTATTACATATGTACCTATAATTGATATAAGTAGATCAATAAAGCCAAATACATATATGAGTTTTTTATTTTTAATATCATAGTTATGAATATACCATCCTAAAATAAAGTAAGTTGTAAGACCTCCTACATATTCTAATTGTAAATATTTTTCTAAAACATCATTTAGATGTTCGAATAAACTACTATAGTTACTTCCAATATCAATAATCTGAGGAATTATATATGTAAAAATTATTGATAATAATAAAAAATACTCTACATATTTTTTATTATCATCATTTACCCACAATCTTAATAGAGGAACTATTAAATATAATCCAATTATTAAATAAATAAACCATAAATGGTAATGTCCTTCAATTAAAGAGACTATAATTTTAATCATATCAATCGATTCATGTTTAATAAAAATCTGTCCAATTATATTATATATTATACAATATATAGTTGACCAAAAAATAAAAAAAACAATCATTTTTTTAATATGCTTAATCAATTTCTTTGATGAAAATTCATAATTTTTATCAAGCATTAAAGTTCCTGATATCATAATAAATAGTGGAATTCCTATACAAGAAAATCCATCAAATATGTTACCTATCCAAAAATTAAATGAACCTATATCTTTAACAACATATGTTCCACTGATGACCAGTAGTAAACTACTGAATATTTTAATTTTTTTATTGAAAAAAAAACTATTAATATGATAAAATTACTGAGGTAATATTTTGGTTACAAGGAAAGGAGGGGAGCTTGTGAAAATATTAACATGGAATGTAAATGGATATAAATCTGCGTATGAAAAAGGAGATTTAAAAAAAATTTTGAATTCAGATTATGATATAATATGTTTGCAAGAAGTTAAGAATTCAAACATTGATGCAATAAAAAACACTATTCCTAATTCATACAATGCATACTTTAATGAGTGTAAAAGAAAAGGACATAATGGTGTTATGGTTCTTTCAAAGCCCCTATGATTACCTTTGGTAGCAATTAAACTATCTCCTCTATAATCTTTAATTTTCTGTTATGGTATTAACTTTCATATTTTGTAAATCAATATTATTGACATTATCTATTTTAAAAGAAGAATTTTCTATGAGTTGTTTATAACCAGTTTTGAGAATTTCATCTGCTAAATGAAACATAATTGCAAAACTTAAATATTCATCCCAAAGAATGATTTTTTCTGGATTTTTTTCTGCAAATGAACCAAAATCTCTTAGAAAAATTTTAAATGAAAATAGTTTTTTTGCAGCATCTTGCCCTTTCGGAGTATGAATAATTTTGGTTGATAAAATATTTTGGTAAATCATATTCTTATTTTGATAAACTGTTTTTCCTACCATAGATATTACACGAATTATTCCATAAATATTTATCAATAATATAAAAGTAATAAACATTATACTTACAAAAGAAATTATTTTCAGTTTCATATCATTATTCATATTCAAAAAATGAGCAAATGTATTAGTAATATTTGGAAATATAAAGACAGCACTTCCTAAAATAACTCCTATTAATAAGACAACTGGAGTTATTTTTTTTAGCTTGTATTCATTTATTTTATAGTATTCTTCAACGATTTCTTTTTGCTCGTTTTCACTGAGATTAACTTCTTTATTATCTTCAAATAGTTCTAATTGCTTTCCATCTTCAACACATAATTGATGCCACTCCTGATAATCAATTTGTTGAACTGTATTATTTATTATATGTTTTAAAATATATGCTTCGTTGCTTAATAGATTAGATGTTGAATTTTTCAATATGGTTATAATATATTTATCATCAACTTTTTCTAATTTTAAATATTTTCTAGCACATAAATCAAGAATACAGGCGATAATATCTTTTTCATTTTCTATAGTTTTATTTACAAGTATAGAAGAAATGCCTATTCCAAAATTATTTGGAAGTTCTCTATAGTAAATATAGGGATTATTTAACTTTATCTCTTTTTCTATTGAAAATTCTTTTTTCTTAACTCGTATTTTCCCATATAATATACTTATAAGTAGACTACCAAAGATAACTATTGGAATAAAGGTCCATGCAATAAAAAAATCAAAATTAAAATCATTTAATAATTTTTTTAATGTAATTAATACTATAATTGGAAGTGAAAATATGATAGTCATTAAGATTATTATAAATTCGCCCATTTTATATTTATTTCTATCTTTAAATTTAGTTTTTTTCATACAATAATAAAATTCCTTTATATTTATAATTAGTCAAATAATATCATAATGCCCTGTATTTTTCAACATTTTTTACCACTTTTCATTGGTCTTTGGCGGTTTTCGTGATAAATTTATGTATTCCAATTAGGAATACCAGAATATTGATGTTTCTTGGGAATTTGATTAAGTTCAAAATCCTTAGATTCCAAGTGAAAATGAGTTGCATATAATGTAATATATACTGAAAATACAATAAAAAAATACCATTCCTTTTCAGAATGATACTTATAGATTCTGCTCTATTGATTCGAACAGATATTATTGGTGCGGATGACGTAGATATTTACAACTATTGCATAAATTATTTTTTTATAGTACAATAATATAAATTATAAGAAAAAAGGTGAAAAAAATATGGAAGAAAAAAATAGTATAAAGATAAATTTAATTACAATATTTTTAATTATATCTTTATTAATAAATTTTATAATAGGATTTTTTATTTATAAATTATATAATGATAAACAAATAGTTGATAGTAAATTAACAGATTTAAACAATAAAGTAGCTGAATTGGAAAATGTAGTAGATAATTTACAATCAACTGAAACATTAACTACTAAGGAAGATGATGAGGCAATCGATATAAATAATTATATTTTCGAATTAGATAGTAAAAATAAATATATAATTGTAACTGATTTTAAATGGTTAACTATGCAAAATGATGGTGGTAGCAATACCAGTATTTATTATCAAATAGACTTAGATAATAATATTATTAGTAAAGTTCAAGAAGATTATAAGGCTAACTTAGCAGGTACTCCTAGTACCAAAACAAATGTAATTTATATAAAAAAAATAGATACTAATATTCAAAAAGAAGTAAGAACATTATTAACTGAAATAATCTCAAAAGAAGATATTAATGACTCTAATAATTATCATTCATTTACAGTTTCAACCTTAAATACTGAAAAAATAATATATAACAAAACTACTATCGAAAGTATCAATGTACTTTTGAAAAAAATAGATGAATTAAAATAATAAAAATACAATTTTTTATATTGAAGCGAGTGAGGATTTTATCTTCATTCGCTTTTAATATTCCATTTTGTATAACAAGACTTTGTCCTTGACAAAAGTCCTAACCCCTTATGAGTTTTGACCAATGGTACAAAACTCGGGGATGATGTAATACATACTGAAAACAAAACTAAAAAAATATCATCCTTTTTTAGAATGATATTTCTTATATTTATCTGTTTTATAGTTCGAACAGATACGTCGTTGGTGCGGATGAAGGGACTCGAACCCCCACGCCGTTGGCACTGGT
Organism: uncultured Clostridia bacterium; assembly: GCA_947623615.1. Lineage (GTDB taxonomy): Bacteria > Bacillota > Clostridia > TANB77 > CAG-508 > CALXVA01. The sequence goes on from CANQHH010000068.1 coordinate 4,069, forward strand.
TCCTAAGACCAGCGCGTCTGCCAGTTCCGCCACATCCGCATACCTGTTACCAAATGTGGTAACATTATATATATTAACATATATGACATTTATTTGTCAATAGAAAAATTTACTTATTAGAGTATTTTATTAATTTTGCATGCATAACCATTTTTTGGTTATTTCTATAACAAGTAGAAAGAGTAAGTATTTTGTCATTATCATTTATAGTTGCATCAAAATCATATACGCTACGGTCTTTCAATTTTTTAGCAAATGACTTAAAATCTTCATCATTTTTGAATTTAGTGCGTAGATAATCACTTGTAGTAGGTATGTGATATACACTAAAAACTTGCCATAAAGTATTGTTACTCTTTGTAGATATTTTTATAATATGATTGTTTTTATTATTGTACCAATCACTTTGTAAAAGATTTTTTAAAGAACCAAACATAGTTCTATCTAACCTTGAATGAGCATATATAATTGTGTTTCTATCCAATTTATTTACATTATTACGATAATCTAAAAATACCCAGCCTGCTTCATTATAATTTTTGGAAAAGGAACGTGTTAAATAATAATCATTATTGGTTGTTTGTACAAAAGGATAATTGATATTTGTACCATTAACTTGAATCCAACCAGCAACATCGCTATTAATTTTTTCTAATTCAGAAAAATCAACATTTATAAGTTTCATTTTTATATAGTCCCAGTAAGGATTAGATTTATCTTCATCAGAATCAACGATTTTTATATTTTTATCATCATCCATCTCAGTAACATCAGCTACAGAAGATAAAGATTCAGCTTCTTTTTGAGAATTTTCAGAATCGACATACCATTTATATACATGATAAATTGAATATATAATTAATGCAATACCGATGATTTGTATTAATATTAAAATGTAATTACGTTTATTTTTGCTTTTTTTATTTTGACTTTGCTTTTGCTCACTCTTATTTGAAATATCTGAATGTTTTCCCATATTACACCTCACAATTTTCGTATATTATACAACATAAAATAAAAAAAATCTATATTATAAATAAAGAAATATGGTATAATATATAAAATTTGAAGGAGATGACAATATGAAATTAGAAAAAAACCAAGAATATGTAGTAGATATTATAGATGATGGATACCAAGGTGAGGGAATAGCAAAAATAGATAATGTTATAGTATTTGTACAAGGTGCAATAAAAGGAGAAAAATGCAGAATATTAATTGTTAAAGTAAATAAAGACTATGCATATGGTAAAATCATTGAAATAATAGACAAATCAGTACATAGAAAAGAAGTGGATTGTTGTACATATAAAAGATGTGGCGGATGTGATTTAAGACATATAAATTATGATTATACATTGAAGATGAAGCAATCAAAGGTTCAAAATCTTGTTAACAAATCATCAATTGATGTAAAAGTAGAAGAAACGATAGGGATGGAGAATCCATATAATTATAGAAATAAGCTACAATATCCAATAAGAAATGGAAAAGATGGGAATGCAGAAATGGGAGTGTTTGCTAAAAGAACACATGAAATAATTCCAATAAATACGTGTTTTATACAAAACGAAATTGCTCAAAAGGTTGCTAATGAAGTGTTAAATATAATAAAAGAAGAGAAAATAGAGCCATATAATGAGATAAATAGAAGAGGTAAAATAAGACATGTTGTTGTAAAAATTGGAGTACATACAAATGAAATAATGTGTATTATAGTTACAAATAGTGTGGATATAGGAAATGAAAAGACGTTAATAAGTAGGCTGATTTCGAAATTTCCAGATATAAAAACAATAATAAAAAATGTTAATAGTAAAAATACTAATGTAATATTAGGAAATGAAAATGAAATTTTATATGGTGATGGATATATACATGATAAATTAGGAAAATATGTATTTAAGATATCGCCTATGTCATTTTATCAAACGAATCCAATACAAACAGAAATATTATATAATAAAGTAATAGAATATGCGGAATTTAATGAAGATGATATTGTGTGTGATTTATATTGCGGAATTGGTACTATAGGTATATTTATTTCAGAGCATGTAAAGAAGGTTTACGGAATAGAAATTGTAGAACAAGCAATTCAAGATGCAAATGAAAATGTAAAATGTAATAAAATCGATAATGTGGAGTTTATATTAGGCGATGTAGAAGAAGCATTTGAGAAAATGTTAGATGAGAAAAAGATAAATCCATCTGTAATTATTGTAGATCCACCAAGAAGAGGTCTTGACGATAATACTATAAGTAAATTGCTTGAAATAAAAACAAAAAAGATTATTTATGTGAGTTGTAATCCGGCAACTATGGTAAGAGATATGAAATTATTGGAGAAACATTATGAAGTAAAAGCAATACAGCCTGTTGACATGTTCCCTTTTACGTCGCATGTGGAATGTGTTACTGTTCTACATTTAATTCAATAGTGTATTATGCAGTCATATCTTTTATTCTCAAAATTGATTGAGTATTCGATTAAAATGTGATATAACATATATAAAATAAAGTTATTAAAGAATAAATAGGAGTCAAATAGTTGATAGATAATAATAGTGAGAAAAATAAAAACTTAATAATACGAAGTAGTTCTGCTGAATTTTTGATATTTGAACAACAAAAAAAAGAAAAAGGAATTGAAGTTAGATTCGAAGAAGGAGATTT
>CANQHH010000069.1 GCA_947623615.1 uncultured Clostridia bacterium
CCTGGAAGAATTTTTATATAATTCATTCTTAACTTTCCAGAAATATGAGCTAAAATTTGATGTCCATTTTCAAGCTCTACTTTAAAATTAGTATTTGGTAATGTTTCTATAACAGTTCCTTCTACTTCTATAACATCCTCTTTTGACATATTACCCTCCGTTTTTCTCTTATTTTTGTAAAATACCGAGACTTTTCTATTTTACAAACAATATCTTCTATAGTATATAACAAATTTAACCTAATGTCAATATCTCTGGCTCTTTTTCTGTAATTAAAATTGTATTTTCGTAATGTGCTGACAAGCTTTCATCATCTGTCAAAATTGTCCAACCATCATCTGCTTGATATATTTCATTTTTTCCCATAATAACCATAGGCTCAATTGCAAGTGTCATACCTGGTTCTAATCTTATTCCTTTGCCCTTTTTACCATAATTAGGTATTCCTGGATCTTCATGCATTTGTCTGCCTATTCCATGACCTTGAAATTCTCTTACCACACTATAGCCATTTTGCTCTACAAACTCACCTATAGCATGTGAAATATCTCCAATCCTGTTACCTTTTACAGCATATTTAATTCCTTCAAAAAAGGCCTGTTTTGTGATTTCCACCAATCTTTTTGCTTCTTTTGACACATCGCCTACTAAGAAAGTTCTTGCAGCATCACCATTAAAACCATCTTTACAAACCACTAAATCTATGCTTACAATATCTCCATCCCTTATAATTTTTTTATTTGATGGTATACCATGTATAACTTCATCATTTATTGATATACATAAGGTAGATGGAAAATCTGGAACTCCCCTCATTCCACTAGGATATCCTTTTTGAGCTGGTATTCCACCATTTTCGATAATTATTTTTTCTGCAAACTTGTCTAATTCCATAGTAGATATTCCTGGTTTTATAACTTTTTCAATTTCTTTGTAAACTAAACTTGTTACTTTGCAAGCTTCTCGCATTAACTCAATTTCTTTTTTTGATTTTATAGTTACCAATTTACCCTCCGTATTACGAATTTACATTTTTTAAATATTGCTCTATATCCTCAACTGCTTTATCTAAATCCTTTGGATATATAGAATATATCGCATTATTTTTCTTATAAAATTCTACTAATTCCTTTGAATTTTCATAATATACAGCTAATCTCTTTCTTACAGTTTCTTCATTATCGTCATCTCTTCTTTTTAGAGTACTTCCGCAAACATCACAGATTCCCTCTTTTTTAGGAGGTTTTGTTGCAGTATTAAATATTGCTCCACATTTTTTATTTGAACATGTTACCCTATTTACAATTCTTTTTATAATTTCTTCATCAGGTACACTTAATTCTATTGCAACACATTTATCTGTTTTATTATTTTTTAAAATAAATTCCTCTAAAGATTTAGCTTGTTTTTCTGTTCTTGGGTATCCATCTAAAATTGCGCCATTTTCCACATCTTCTTCTAATAATCTTGTATTTACAGTTTCTATAACAACATCATCAGGAACCAATAAGCCATTTGATATATAGCCTTCTATTTTTTGTCCAAGTTCTGTCTTTTTATTGATTTGCTCTCTGAAAATATCTCCAGTAGATATATGCATTAAATTCATATTTTCAGATAATATTTTTCCTATTGTACCTTTTCCAGTTCCCGGAGCTCCTAACATTATTATATACATTACATCTCACTCCTATTTCATATATTAAAACGCATTTATCAGAGGAAAATTTATTATTTAAATTTGTCCTCTGATTTATGCTACTTTCTTGTTTCTTTAATCTAAAAATCCCTTATAATGTCTCATTACAAGTTGAGATTCTAATTGTTGTACAACTTCTAGTGCAACTCCAACTACGATTAATATTGAAGTTCCACCAAATGCTAAATCAACATTAGGTATAAACCTTACCATCATCGGAATAATAGCTATAATTGCTAAATATAATCCTCCAAACCATGTTAATTTACTTATAACTGAAGATAAATAATCTGTTGTAGGTTTTCCTGCTCTAATTCCTGGAATGAATCCACCATTTCTTTTAATTGTATTTGAAATTTCTGCTGGATTGAATGTTGCGTATGTATAAAAGAATGTAAATCCAAGAATTAATAACAAATATATAAGAGCATTCGCTATTGTATATCCTATTGGTAACATTTGACCATTTATCATAGTTGTTGATGTTGCTATTGAAAGTTTATATACTCCTGCCCAAAATCCAGTTTGTGCCTCAATATTTGGTACTATCATCTGGATAATCATAGCTGGGAATGTCATAAATGATGAAGCAAAAATTATAGGCATTACACCAGCCATTGCTGGTTTAACTGGAATATGAGTATTTTGTGCTCCAACCATTTTTCTTCCTGCAACCTTTTTTGAATATTGTACTGGTACTCTTCTTTCTGCTTGTTGTACAAATACAACTGCTGTAATTAACACAATTGCACCTATTATAATTCCTAAAGACATTAATAATCCAGTCGTACTAAATTGACCTGCATTATTAAATAATAATTGCCATACTGTTGTTATTCCTGATGGAAGTCCTGAAACGATACCAACAAATATAATCATTGATATACCATTTCCAATTCCTTTATTTGTTATTTCATCTCCTAACCACATTAGTAATGCGGTTCCTGTCATTAATGATAATATAATTGTAACTCCTGTTAATATTTCTGAGTTAATGAATATTCCTGAAGATCTATATGAGAAGAATAGAACTGTTGCTTCTATCAAAGCTAACACTATTGTCATAATTTTTGTGTATCTATTGAATTTTCTTCTTCCATCTTCTCCTCCTTCTTTAGTTAATTTTTCTAAAGAAGGTATAACCATTGATAATAATTGCATTACAATTGATGCAGTAATATATGGACTTATTGACATTGCAAAAATTGAAAATCTAGAAAATGCACCTCCAGAAATCAAGTCTATAAGTCCTGCCATTCCATTTGCACTACTACTCATATATTCTGCTAGAGTAAAAGTGTCAACACCTGGAACCGTGATATAACAACCTAATCTAAATATTACTATTAATAATAGTGTATATAACATTTTCTTTCTAACTGCTGGGGTTTTTAGTGCGTTTTTTATTGTTTTAAACAACTAAATCACCTCTGTCTTTCCACCCAATGATTCAATTTTTTGGGCTGCTGCTTTAGTAAATCTTACAGCTTTTACTGTTAATTTTTTCTCTAAATTACCTGTTGCTAATATTACAATTCCATCTTTAGCTTTACTAATTATTCCGTCTTCAATTAATGATTCTGCTGTAACTACATCAGAAGTTGATTTATTTAACATTGTTAATGTTACTTCTGTATAGTCTTTTGCATGTATATTAGTAAAACCTCTTTTAGGTAATCTTCTATATAATGGTGTTTGACCACCTTCAAAACCTCTTCTTACTCCGCCTCCAGATCTAGCTTTTTGACCTTTTTGACCACGTCCAGAAGTTTTTCCTAAACCAGAACCGATTCCACGTCCAACTCTTGTTCTCTTTTCATTTTTTTGCGCTGGCTTTAATTCATCTAGTTTCATTATGCAATTACACCTCCTATTTTTTTATTTTATAAAATTTCTTCTACTTTTTTTCCTCTTTTTTTAGCTACTTGCTCTATTGTTTGCATAGATTTCAAACCTTCTAATGTAGCATAAACAACATTTCTTGGATTATTTGTTCCTATAACTTTAGTCCTAATATCTCTATAACCAGCAAGCTCTAAAACAGGTCTAACACTACCACCTGCAATAACTCCAGTACCTTCTTCAGCTGGTTTTAGTAATACGTTAGCACTACCAAATTTTCCAACATATTCGTGTGGTATAGTTGTTCCTACTATTGGAACTTCTACTAAATTCTTTTTAGCTTCTTCAATGGCTTTCTTTATAGCATCTGGAACTTCTGCTGCTTTACCATTACCTACACCTACATGACCATTTTCGTCGCCAACAACAACTACTGCACTAAATCTAAAAGTTCTTCCACCTTTCACAACCTTTGCAACTCTGTTAATTGCTACAACTTTTTCTTTTAATTCAGATGTATTTTCTGATTGCACTTTATTTTCCTCCTTTTTTCTGATATTCTACCTAACTACGGTATTTATTAGAATTTTAATCCGCCTTCTCTAGCAGCATCTGCTAATTCTTTAACAACACCATGATAAATATATCCACCCCTGTCAAAGACTACAGTTTCTATTTTTTTCTCTAAAGCTCTTTTTGCGATTAAAGCTCCTACTTCTTTTGCTGCTTCTTTGTTTGAATGTTTTGTTTTTACTTCTTTATCAAGTGTTGATGCTTGAGCTAAAGTATTTCCTTTTACATCATCAATTACTTGTACATAAATATTGTTATTACTTCTATATACGCATAATCTTGGACATTCTGCTGTTCCTGAGATTTTTTTACGAACTCTTAAATGTCTTCTTGCTCTTTCAGCTTTTCTATCAATCTTTGTAATCATTTTTTCTCCTTTCTAACTAAAGTAACAGCCTTAGTTTTCTATGATTTTATATTTTATTATTTCTTACCTGCTTTACCTTCTTTACGTCTAATATGCTCATCAGCATATTTAATACCTTTACCTCTATATACCTCAGGTGGTCTTTTTGTTCTTATAACAGCTGCAGTTTGACCAACTAATTCTTTATCAATTCCTCTTACTGTTATATGGTTTGCATCTGGAAGATCAAATGTTATTCCTGCTGGTGGATCCATCTCTACTGGATGTGAATATCCTAAATTCATTACTAATTTATTCCCCTTTTTTTGAGCTCTATAACCAACACCATTGATTTCTAGTTCTTTTTTATATTCGTTAAGAACACCTTCTATCATATTATTTATTAATGTTCTTGTTAAACCATGTAAACTTCTATTTTCAGGGTTATCATTTGGTCTTTTTACAGTTATAACTTTATTGTCTAAAGTTACTTCCATATTTTTATGTATATCTCTTTCTAAAGTACCTTTTGGACCTTTTACAGAGATATGATGACCATCTATTTTAACTTCTACACCATCTGGTACGTTAATAGGTTTATTTCCTATTCTTGACATTTTGTTTTTCCCTCCTTTTTGTTTTATTACCAAACATAAGCTAGGACTTCTCCTCCTAAACCTTCTGCTCTTGCTTCTTTATCAGTTTTTATTCCTTTTGATGTTGAAATAAGTGCTATACCTAAACCATTTAAAACTCTAGGTAATTCATCTTTAGATGCATATACCCTTAATCCTGGTTTACTAATTCTTTTTAAACCATCTATTACTCTTGCACCATTTTCATCATATTTCAAAGTAATTCTTATAATACCTTGATTTGAATTATCTATCTCTTCCATCTCAGCAATGTAACCTTCTCTAAGAAGAATGTTTGCAATTGATCTCTTCATGTTAGAAGCTGGTACATCAACTGTTTTGTGTTTTGAGCTATTTGCATTTCTAATTCTTGTTAGCATATCTGCTATTGGATCAGTTGTGTTCAATTAATTTCCCTCCTTTAACTTATTACCAACTTGCTTTTTTAACTCCAGGGATTTCTCCTTTATGAGCTAGTTCTCTAAAGCAAATACGGCAAATTCCGAATTTTCTTATATATGCATGTGGTCTACCACAAATCCTGCATCTATTATATTCTCTTGTCTGATATTTTTGAGTTTTTTGTTGTTTTACTTTTAAAGATTTTTTAGCCATTTCCTTCTCCTTTCATTTTAATTAATTTTTAAATGGCATTCCTAGTAATGTTAATAGTTCTTTAGCCTCTTCGTCAGTTTTGGCTGTTGTAACAAATATTATGTCCATACCTCTAATTTTATCTATTTTATCATATTCAATCTCTGGGAAAATCAATTGTTCTTTAACTCCCATTGAATAATTACCTCTACCATCAAAAGAATTATTTGAAACTCCTCTAAAATCTCTAACTCTTGGAAGTGCTACATTAAATAGTCTGTATGCGAAATCATACATTTTACCTTGTCTTAATGTAACTTTACATCCCATATTAATTCCTTCTCTTATTTTGAAGGCTGCTATAGCTTTTTTAGCCTTAGTTATAATAGGCTTTTGTCCTGTTATAATTGTTATGTCGTTTATAGCATTTTCTAAAGTTTTAGGATTATCCTTTGTGTCACCTAAACCTACGTTAATAACTATTTTCTCTAATTTTGGTACTTGCATAACAGATTTATAGTTAAATTTCTTCATTAATGCTGGTATAATTTCTTTTTCATATTGCTCTCTTAATATTTCCATAAGTCTAAATAGACCCCCTTTCTCTAATTTTATTTTATTTTTGCTCCGCATCTTTTGCAAACACGTATTTTATCATTTTTTTCTATTTTATACCCTACTCTTGTTGGCTTATTGCATTTTGGACATACAACATTTACCTTACTGCTATGTATGCTACATTCAACAGGTATAATTCCACCTTCTTCACCTTGTTTTCTAGGCTTAACGTGTTTTTTTCTTATATTAACACCTTTAACAACTATTTTTTCTGTTTTTGGTATTATTTCTAAAACCTCTCCAGTCTTTCCTTTATCATTTCCAGATAAAACTTGAACTGTATCGCCTTTTTTTATTCTCATTTATTTTTTCACCTCTTTAATCTTAAATTATAGAACTTCTGGTGCAAGTGAAAGAATTTTCATATAATCTTTTTCTCTTAATTCTCTTGCAACAGGTCCAAATATACGAGTTCCTCTTGG
>CANQHH010000070.1 GCA_947623615.1 uncultured Clostridia bacterium
TTAGGTGCACCTATATCAAGTCCTGCATGTACATGGTCTCTTATACTTTCTACACTACCAAATCTGGAAGTAATTACACCAGATACTGGAGTTACTGTAAGTTTTACCCCATTTAATGATGCTACCTTTGTTGTTTTTTTACTTGATGTTGATTTCTTTGAAGTTTTAGCAGTCTTTTTGGTTGATGTTGAAGTTGTCTTTTTAGTTGAAGCTGTAGCAGTCTTTTTAGTTGATGTTGAAGTTGTAGCTGTTGTTTTCTTACTTGATGTAGTAGAATTACTACTTGCGTATGAGTAACTGTTTAGTGATGTTGTCTTTTCTTCTAATTTTTCTACCTCAGAATCCAACTTCTTAGTAATACTTGATTTTGCCTTTTTTATTGTTGTAACACCTTTTGTATTATTTGTTGTAATTACCTCAACTACGCCAATTTTTGTTTTTAACTTCTTTTCATATTTTTTGTTTAGGTCTTTTACTAATTTTTCTGCTTCTTCAAGATTATCAACTGTAACTTTCTTTTTACCATCTACTGTCACGGCATATAGTTTATAAGTAGTTTCTGAATCTCCTTCAATTTTAGCTAATATTTTTTCTTCATTAGTTTCCTCTGATTTGTCAACTAACATAACTTTATATTCTGGCATATTTGCTATAGTTGTATATAGTTTGTTTTTTTCCTCTTTATTAATGATTTCGCTTACAGATTGTTCAAATTCCTCTTTATTTGTAACATATCCTAGTTTTTCTCCATTAACAGTTATTTCACATACCATTTTATATTTTATGAAAATAACCGCCATAATTATAAACAGTGCAATAGCTACTATATTTATAAGTCTATACACTTCTTTTGTGTAGTATTTAATTTTCCTGTTTAAAATATAAATTCACTCTCCTTTTTTGACGTGACACATATTTTATTATACTATATATTTTAAACATTTTCAAACAACATATACTTTTTTATCATATTTTTAACATATTTCTACAGTTTTGCCAGTTATTTTTTCCATTTTTTAATATATTTTACTCGTTTTTCCTTCATTTTTCTTGTTTTTTCTCGTTTTTTCAGCTCATTTTATATTCAAAAACCGTTTTCCCAAACTTAATTTCATTCATTTTCTTCTGTATTTCTACCACTATAACAGGCATTAACGATATAATTACTGTATAAATCCACTGTGTTTCATTTAATGAAACTAACTTAAATATATTGTTTAAACTTGGAATTACTACAACAGATACTTGTAAAAATATTCCTAAAATAAATGCTCCTATTAAATATTTATTACTCAATACCCCTACTCTGAAAATTGATTCATCACTTTTTAAATTAAAACTATGTACTAACTCTAATAATCCCAATGTCACAAAAGCCATTGTTCTTCCAACTTCTATTCCATATAAATTATTTCCTATGCTAAAGCTTATAAGAGTTAATAATCCTAACATTGTTCCTTCAACAAATATTTTACTCCATAAACCATCTGCAAATATACTTTTCTTACTATCTCTTGGTCTTTTATTCATTATATCTTTTTCAGGTGGTTCTAGTCCCAAGGCAATTGCTGGCAATGAATCTGTTACTAAATTTATCCATAATAGCTGTATTGCAAGTAATGGTGATTTTATTCCTAATAAAAGTCCTATAAATATTGCCACAATCTCACCAATATTAGTTGCAAGCAAAAAATGTATTGCTTTTTTTATATTATCAAATATACTTCTTCCCTGTTTTACAGCCTCTACTATAGTTACAAAATTATCATCTGTAAGTATCATGTCTGATGCATTTTTAGCTACATCTGTACCACTTTTCCCCATTGCAATTCCTATATCTGCATTTTTTAAAGCAGGTGCATCATTTACACCATCTCCTGTCATTGCCACAACTGCTCCTGTGCTTCTGAATGCTTTTACTATTCTTACTTTATGTTCTGGCGTTACCCTTGCAAACACTGAATAATTCATTATATTTTTTTCTAATTCTGATTGGGAAATTAGGTCTAATTCAGCTCCTGTTATACATAAACTATTTTTTCTTAATATTCCTAATTCTCTTGCTATAGCCTTTGCTGTTACAATATGATCCCCTGTTATCATAACTGTTTTTATTCCCGCTCTTCTACATGTTGCAACCGCTTCTTTTACTCCCTCTCTTGGTGGATCTATCATCCCTATTAAGCCAACAAATATCAAGTTTTTCTCTATTGTTTCGCTATCTATTGTACTTGGTAAATCATCAATATCTACATATGCCACACCTATTACCCTCAATGCTTCTTCTGCCATTATATCATTATATTTTTCTATCTTTTTAATTTTATTCATATCCATTGTACTAATATTACCGTTATCATAACATTTATTACATTTTTTTAATAACATATCTGGTGCGCCTTTGGTAATAATTCTATATTTTCCATTTACCCTATGTATCGTTGTCATCATCTTCCTATTTGAATCAAATGGTATCTCATTTATACGCTCCATATAAGTATATAACTCACTTTTATTCTTCCCTTTAGCTAATGCATAATCTACAATTGCGACTTCTGTTGGTTCTCCATTTATTTCAACTCCATATTTACTTTTGCTAATCTCTACATCTGTGCACATTGTACCTAATTCTAATATAAATTTCAGATTTTCAGTTAATGCTTCACCTTTGGAATCCATAACCTTTGTTACCTGCATTTTATTTTGGGTTAAAGTCCCTGTTTTATCTGAGCAAATAACATTACTACTTCCTAATGTTTCTACTGCTGGCAATTTTCTAATAATACTATTTTTCTTAGCCATTTTTGTTACACCAATAGACAACATTATTGTAACTATTGCTGGCAATCCCTCTGGAATAGCTGCTACAGCCAACCCCACAGAAGTCATAAACATTTCTATTACATCTATTTTCTTTATTACTCCTATAATAAATATAACTATGCAAATAATTAAACAGCTTATACCTAATGTTTTTCCAACTTCTCCTAACTTTTTTTGAATAGGCGTTTCTGGTGATTCATCATCTATTATCATTTTAGCTATTTTTCCAACCTTTGTATTCATTCCTGTTTCTGTTACAATCGCTTCACCATGACCATTAACAACTACAGTTGTTGCAAATGCCATATTTATCATATCTCCTAATGCAGTTTCCTTATTTAACAACATTTTTGCATCTTTTAGTACTGGTACAGTTTCTCCTGTCAAGCTAGATTCTTCTATTTTCAAATTATAGCTACTTATTAATCTACAATCTGCTGGTACATAATTCCCAGCTTCTAAAATAACAATATCACCTGGTACTATTTCCGTTCCTTTTACTGTTACTATTTTTCCTCCCCTTCTAACTTTTGCAACTGGTGCTGACATTTTCTTTAATGCTTCTAAAGATTTCTCTGCTTTTGATTCTTGTATAAGTCCCATTATGCTGTTTAACACAACTATCGCTACAATTATAATTGAATCAATATAATCATTACTTCCTTGCATTTTCGTTATAAATGCTGAAATAATTGCTGAAATCAATAATATTATTATCATAAAATCATTAAACTGTTTAATAAATCTCTTTAATAAACTTTCTTTCTTTTGTTCATTTAACTTATTCTCCCCATATTTTTGCCTTCTCTTGTTAACCTCTTCTTCATATAGTCCTATATGAAGATTTGTCCTTAGTTTCCTTACAATTTCTTCTACACTAAAAGAATGCCACATAATATTATCCTCCCCCTGTTCTTAGGTTTTAATAATATATATGTGGCTAGTCCTAATTTTATTCTTTTTCCTTTTTTTCTTTTTTAGGTTTATTCCATGAAATATAATCACATTTATCTGGATTATTCTCACAAATATAAAATTTTCTTTTTTTCTTTGATTTACGTACCTGTATTTTACCTCCGCATTTTGGACATGGTGCATCTATTGTTTCAATTATAGGCTTCGCATTCTGACATTCTGGATATCCAGGACATGCTAAGAATTTCCCATATCTACCATATTTTATAACCATCATTCTTCCACACTTTTCACATGGTACATCAGAAACTTCCTCTTCTAATTTAACATGTTCAAGTTCTTTTTCTACCTTTTCAACCTTTTCTTCGAATGGTCCATAAAATTCTCTTATAACCTGTTTCCACTCTTCTTTTCCTTCTGCAACATTGTCAAATTCTTCTTCTATTTTGGCAGTAAATTCTACATTTATTATATCTGCAAAATTTTCTGTTAATAATTTATTTACTATTTTTCCTAGTTCTGTTGGAACTAACTGCTTTTGCTCTTTTTCAATATATCTTCTATCTAAAATAGTGGTTATTGTTGGTGAATATGTACTTGGTCTACCTATTCCCTTTTCTTCTAATGCCTTTACTAAACTTGCTTCTGTATACCTTGGAGGTGGCTCTGTAAAGCTCTGTTTTGTATCTATTTTTTGTTTAAATACTTCCTGACCTGCAATTAAATCAGGTACAGATGTCTCCTCATCCTCTTGCACTTTATCATCACTTGTTTCAACATATAAAGTCATAAATCCCTTAAATTTTAATGTTTGACCATTTGCTTTAAAATTGTATTCATTTACTCCAATGTCCGCTGATATTGTGCTATATATAGCTGACGACATTTGACTTGCTAAAAATCTATTATATATTAATTTATATAATTTATATTGATCTTTAGATAAATACTCTTTTATACTATCTGGCTCTAAATCAATATATGTAGGTCTTATACCTTCGTGAGCATCTTGTGAATTTTGCTTTGTTTTATAATATCTATTTTCGTAATATTGTTCTCCATATTTTTTTACAATCTCTACTCTTGCTGCACTTCTTGCTTCTTCTGAAATTCTTGTAGAATCTGTTCTCATATATGTAATTAAACCTACTGTTCCTCTTTCTCCTACATGTACTCCTTCATATAATCCCTGTGCAACAGACATTGTCTTTTTTAGTGTAAACCCTAGCTTTCTTGATGCTTCTTGTTGCATTGTACTTGTTGTAAAAGGTGGTGCTGGATTCTTTTTTCTTTCTCCCTTTTTTACGTCTTTTACTATATATTGTCCTTTTTCTATTCCTTTTAATATTTCTTTTACTTCCTCTTCTGTATGAATTTCAACCTTTTTCCCATCTTTGCCATAAAATTTAGCCATAAATGTTTTTTCAGTATTTTTGTCTAATAACATAACAAAAATATTCCAATACTCTTCTGGAATAAATTTTTCTATTTCTTCTTCTCTGTCTACTATTAATTTTACTGCTACAGATTGCACTCTTCCTGCTGATAATCCTCTTCTAACTTTTTTCCATAATACTGGACTCATTTTATATCCAACTATTCTATCTAAAACACGCCTTGCTTGTTGTGCATCTGTTAGATTCATATCTATTTTTCTTGGTTTTTTTATCGCTTCTTTTACAGTTTCTTTTGTTATTTCATTAAAAGTTACTCTACAAATACAATCTTCTGGTATCTCTAATATATGAGCTAGATGCCATGCTATTGCTTCACCCTCACGATCAGGGTCAGTTGCAAGATATACTTTTTTAGCATTTTTTGCATCTTTTTTTAAGCTTTTTATTAAATCTCCTTTTCCTCTAATATTTATATATTCAGGTTCAAAATCATTTGCGACATCAACACCTAATTTAGATTTAGGTAAATCTCTTATATGTCCCATTGATGCTACTACCTTTGTACTACCACCTAAAAATTTTTTTATAGTATTGGCTTTAGCTGGTGATTCTACTATTATTAACTTGTCTGCCATTATTTCCTCCTTTATTGCTCCATACTGATTTTTAAATCTGATATTACATCATCCACCGATACTGGTGTAACTTTATTTTCCATTAAAATTTGTAGTAATTTATTAGCTTCTTGTTCTTCACGAAATATATTACTTACAATTTTATTTTCTATATTCATTATTTCATTTTCTATTTTCTTTTTTACTATTTCTATTCCATAATTTTTATTATTTAAACAATTTTCTTCTTTTAAATTATAATATTCTAATTCTATTCTCCAATTACCTTCTATTTCATCAGATTTAGAACTGTCTATTACTGCTCTCCCATAAATTTTTCTTGAATATTTCATCATTTGTATCCTCCCCCTATTTTTTAGCACCTCCTTAATATATTATATCTATACTGAAATATCAAGCAATTTCGTCTCTCTATATTCGACATATTTTTTATGGGATTAATAATTTTATCTCATTATATATTATATTTGCAACATCATTTACAGCTATTTTCCTTGCATTATTGCCCATTTCCTCAGTTTTTTTCTTATTTAATACAATTTCCTCAATATTCTTATTTAATAATTCTGAATTTATATCTTTATCTAAAATTATTTTTGCTGCACCAACATTTTCCAAAACCCTTGCATTATATTCTTGATGATTTTCAGTTGCAAATGGAAAAGGAATAAATATTGCTGGTTTTCCAATAATCGATATTTCTGTAATTGTCATTGCTCCACTTCTACATACAACTAAGTCTACTATATTCATAACTTCTTCCATATTATATATATATGGCACAATTTTAACATCCTTTATGTTATTAATACTAATATTATCTTCTTCTAATTTTTCTTTTATATTATCATATTGAGATGGTCCTGCTGACCATATTATTTGATAATCTTTATTTTTTTTATTTTTTATTATATCTATAAAACTATTATTAATACTTTGAGCTCCTTGACT
>CANQHH010000071.1 GCA_947623615.1 uncultured Clostridia bacterium
AAAATAATGATGAAGTTAACCCACATATATGGACAAGTATATCGAATTATATAATGCAAGTTAGAAATATTGAAAAAGCATTAGAAGAAGCGAACCCTGAAAATGCAGAAATTTATAGAAATAATGCAGATGAATATGTAAATAAATTAAATGAGTTAAAATTAAAATATGCTAGTGAGTTACAAATGTTAAGTGGAAAAACAGCAATATGTTTAAATGAATCATTTGAATACTTAGGAAAGGACATAGGGTTAATATTAAATGTAGTACATACAGACCATGAGGAAAGTGTACTATCAGCTGAAACTATAAAAAGATTGATAGATGAAACAAGACAAAGTGATACGAAAATTATTATTGTGGATGTGAATGACAATTTAACTAATGCTCAAACAATTGCAAATGAAACAGGGGCGCAAATATATAAATTAGATTCAGCAATAACAGGATCATTAAACAAAGAAGCATACATAGATGTTATGGCTGGTAATATAGAAATATTAAAAAATGGAGAATAGACATGGATAAAGCATGTGGATTACATTGTACAAAAATTAATAATATAAGTGTAACGATAGGAAAAGACGAGATATTAAAAGATGTAAGTATTCACGTACATTGTGGGCAATTAACGGTTATAATAGGTAGAAATGGTGCAGGAAAGACTACACTATTAAAGGCAATTTTAGGAGAAGTAAAACACACTGGAGACATATCTTTTGTTGATAAAAAAGATAATTTAGCCAAAAGGATAAAAATAGGGTATGTCCCACAAAGTATAAATGTGGAGAAACATATGCCTACTACGGTATATGATATGTTTGCATCTTGTATTTGTCATGTTCCAGTATTTTTGAAGAAAGACAAAAAGATTTATGAGGAAATAAAAGAACATTTGAAAATATTTGGAGCAGATAGTTTAATAGATAAAAGTATAGGGGATTTATCAGGTGGAGAGTTGCAAAGAGTTTTAATAAGTATAGCAACTAAGCCAACACCAAATTTATTAATATTAGATGAGCCTGTATCAGGAATTGATAAAAATGGTATAAATGATTTTTATCAAATTATTAGTAAATTAAAACAAGAATATGATATGTCTATTATACTAGTATCACATGATTTAGAACTTGCTGGAAAGTATGCAGATAAAGTAATTTTATTAGATAAAGAAGTTATAAAAGAGGGAACACCTAAAGAGGTATTTAATAGTTTAGAATTCAAAAAAAGATTTGGAACTATAGCGATTTAGGTCAGGGACAATAAAAAATAAGAAATAAGAAGTAAATATTAAAAAGTAAAAAATATAAATAATAAATATGGAGGAGAAATGGAAGCAATATATAGTATTTTAGAGGCTATAATACCTTTAGAATTTATAGATTATGCATTTATGAAAAATGCTCTGATTGCAATTATATTGATATCTCCGATATTTGCAATATTAGGAACAATGATAGTAAATAACAAAATGGCATTTTTTTCAGATGCATTAGGACATTCTGCATTAACAGGTATTGCAATAGGAATGGTATTAGGAATTACAAATATAAATATTGGAATGATTATATTTGCAGTGGTATTTGCGTTATTGCTAAATTATGTAAAAAATAAAATATCATACGGAGCAGATACAATTATAAGTGTTTTTTCATCAATAGCCATTGCGCTGGGACTGGCAATGCTAGCACAAAGTGGAAATTTTAATAAATATTCCAGTTATTTAGTAGGAGATATTTTAGGAATAACAGAAACTGAAATATTATATGTATTTGTAGCAGCAATTATAGTATATGCATTTTGGTATATTACATTTAATAAATTAAATGTAATAAGCATAAATAGTACATTAGCAAAAAGCAAAGGGATAGATGTAAAAAAAATAGATAATATATATGTAGTGTTAATTGCCGTAATGGTAATGATTTCAATAAGGTGGATAGGAATACTTTTAATAAATTCACTATTAATATTACCAGCAGCATCAAGCAGAAACATATCAAAAAATATGAGGCAATATCATTTATTTGCGGTATTATTTTCATTGTTCTCAGGAATAGCAGGTTTAGTAATATCATATTATTTCAATATACCAACAGGACCTGTAATAGTACTACTATCAGGCATAATTTATTTTGCCACTTTAATAGGGACGGGTCCAAATCACTCAAAATAGGAATTTGGGGACAGGTCTAAAAGGAGGAAAAAATGGAGAAGAAAAGAATTTTAACAGGAGATAGACCAACAGGGAGATTACATATAGGGCATTATTTTGGTTCACTAAAAACAAGAGTTGAAATGCAAAATAGTGGAAAATATGATCCTTACATATTAATTGCAGATGTTCAAGCATTAACAGATAATTTTAATAATCCCGATAAGGTTAGAAAAAATGTTAGAGAGGTAATGTTGGATTATTTGTCTGTTGGTTTGGAACCTGAAAAAACAACAATATATATACAGTCAATGATTCCAGAAGTGGCTGAATTAACAGTTTTTTATTCTAATTTAGTGACAATATCTAGACTTCAGAGAAATCCTACAGTAAAAACTGAAATTGCGCAGAAAAAAGAATTGTTTGGAGAAAGCGTAACATACGGATTTTTAGGATATCCTGTTAGCCAGGCTGCAGATATAACAGCTTTTGAGGGAGCTTTGGTTCCAGTAGGAGAAGATCAGCTTCCTTTAATAGAACAATGCAAAGAAATAGTAAGAAAATTTAATAGTATTTATGGAGAAACTCTAGTTGAGCCAGAAGCGGTTTTGTCAAATGCAAAAAGAATAAAGGGATTAGATGGAAATGAAAAGATGGGTAAATCACTAGGCAATGCTATATATTTATCTGATACTCCTGAAGAAATAAGTAAAAAAGTTATGAGTGCAGTAACAGATCCAAATAGAATAAAAAAGGATAGTAAGGGAAATCCTGATATATGTATGGTATCATATTATCACAAATTATTTAGCCCAAAAGAAGAGTGTGAAAATGTATGTGAAGAGTGTAGAGCAGGAAAAAGAGGCTGTGTTGCATGCAAAAAGCAGTTAGCTAATAATATAATAAAAACTTTAGAACCAATTAGAGAAAAAAGAGAGTATTATGAAAAAAGGCCAGAATTGGTTGATAAATTCTTGATTGAAGGAACACAAAAGGCCAGAGAGACCGCAAAAGAAACGATGAAAAAAGTAAAAAGGGCAATGAAGTTAGATTATTTTGAATAATGCAAAATAAAATTTAGAGGAGAAAAGATATGTTTACAGATTATGTTAAAATAACTGCGAAAGCAGGAGATGGAGGAGATGGAGCTATATCATTTAGGAGAGAAAAATATGTTGCTGCTGGTGGTCCAGATGGTGGAGACGGAGGAAAAGGCGGAGACATATATTTTGTTGTAGATCCTAACTCAAACACACTAATAGATTTTAGGTATAAAAAGAAATTTAAGGCAGAAAAAGGGAGCAATGGAGAAGGAAATAATAGGTATGGAAAAAGCGGAGAAGATTTAGTAATAAAAGTTCCAATAGGCACAATTGTAAAAGATGCACTTACTAATAGAGTTTTAGCTGATTTATCACATGAAAATCAAAAAGAATTGGTTTTAAAAGGTGGAAGAGGTGGAAAAGGAAATGCTCATTTTGCGACAGCTACTAGACAAGCTCCACGTTTTTCACAAGATGGAGAAAAAGGAGAAGAGAAGGAATTAATACTAGAACTAAAATTATTAGCAGATGTAGGTTTAATAGGGTTTCCAAATGTAGGTAAATCTACTTTTTTAGGAAAAACAACCTCAGCCACACCTAAAATAGCAGATTATCATTTTACAACATTAGAGCCAAATTTAGGAGTGGTAAAAACAGAATATGGAGATAGCTTTGTAATAGCTGATATTCCTGGAATTATTGAAGGTGCAAGTCAAGGAACTGGACTTGGTTTACAATTCTTAAGACATATAGAAAGAACAAGATTATTATTACATGTAATAGATGTGTCAGGCATAGAGGGAAGAAATCCGGTAGAAGATTTTGAAAAAATAAATAAAGAACTTGAAAATTACAGTAAAAAGTTAAGTAAAAGAACACAAATAATAGTAGCGAATAAAATAGATTGTATGCAAGATGATAATAATTATAAAGAATTAGAGAAAATTGCTAAAGAAAACAATATGGAAATATTTAAAATATCAGCGATAACAGGCGAGGGTGTAAAAGAGTTAATAAAAAGAGTTTCAGAATTATTAAAAATACTTCCAAAAGAAGACTTATTAGAATATGATGATAAGAAAGTATATACATTAGAAGAAAATGATACTTATACTGTTAGAAAAGAAGATGGAATGTATATAGTAGAAGGTGAGCCTGTAGAAAAAGTAATGAGAAGAGTGAATATTTCTGATAATGAGTCATTATACTATTTCCAAAAAAGCTTAGAAGACTTAGGAGTTAATAAGAAATTGAAAGAGTTAGGCATAAAAGAAGGCGATATAGTAAAGATTTTAGATTATGAGCTTGAGTGGGAAGATTAAAAAAATATAAAAATGTCAAAAATTTGTTTGACATTTTTTTGTTTGTGTGGTATTATTGGTAAAAATAAATAAATGGGAGTGATGTATGTTGAATCGTAAAAAAGAGAAAGATGGCTTAACTAAAAGGGAAAAATCGATTTTAAAGTGTATAGTAAAGCAAATTGAAAAAAATGGTTACCCACCATCTGTTAGAGAAATTGGTAAGGCTGTTGGCTTAAGTTCAACTGCTACAGTTCATGGATATTTAAAAAGACTTGAAGAAAAGGGTTATGTAAAAAAAGAAAATCAAAAAGGAAGAACTATAAAACTATTAAAAGATGAGAGTGGAGAATTATTAAATAAAAAGAAAAAAACAGAGGAAAAAGATTTTTATAGTGGAAGAGAAATGGTTGAAGTTCCTGTAATAGGTAAAATTACAGCAGGTGCTCCAATTCTTGCAGTAGAAAATGTGACAGATACATTTCCTATTCCGATAGATTTTGTTGGAAATTGTGAGAGCTTTATGCTAACTGTAAAAGGAGAAAGCATGATAGAAGCTGGTATTTTAAATGGAGATTATATATTAGTAAGAAAACAAAATACAGCAGAAAACGGACAAATAGTTGTTGCATTAATAGAAGACGAAGCAACAGTAAAGACATTTTATAAAGAAAAAGATCATATAAGATTGCAACCTGAGAATAGTACAATGGATCCAATAATTGTACCAAATTGTGATATATTAGGTAAAGTTGTTGGTGTATTTAGAAAAATGTAAATATAGTATTGGTGGAGGAAGTATATGGGATATGACGAATTTTGGTTTATAGAAACTAGAAATCAATCTAAAAACCTAAAAAGATGGTTTATTTGGGGAATATTCTTATTTGTTTTTGTTGGTGTAGGCACTTATTTTGGTGTAAGATCTATGTATAACACAATGAATGATTATGAAATACATTCTGAGAATCCTGTCATAGTAGTAGATGAAGCTAAGCAAACAAACGAAAATGGATACATAAAAGGAACGATAAAAAACAATTCTGAGGAGTTACTAAAGGGAAAATACATAAAATGTACGTTTTATACAAAAAATGGTACAGAATTAGGAAACGAATATATTGAAATAGGAGATTTGCAACCATCGGAATCAAAAACATATGAACTAAAATTTAGATATTCAAATGTGAAAAAATTTATAATGACTATTAGTGATAATAAAGAATAGGTAATATGGCAGTCTGTGTAGATTGCCATATTATTCTCTACTTGATTAATAAATAAGTTTCCAATTAATATAAAAAAACAATTGATATTTTTTATGATATGTAATATAATTGTAACGAAAATGTAATAATAATGAAATGTAAATGTAATAAAATAGATGCGATATATGAAAGGAAGATGTAGATGTTTAGTTGGGGACAAGATATAGGTATAGACTTAGGAACTGCAACAGTAATAGCATATGTGAAAGGAAAAGGGATTGTGTTAAGAGAGCCTTCTGTTGTTGCTGTAGATAATAATACTGGAGAAGTTTTAGCTGTGGGAAAGGAAGCAAGAAGAATGTTACGGAAGAACTCCGGGTAATATTGTTGCAACAAGACCTTTACGAGAAGGAGTTATTTCTAATTATACTGTAACAGAAAAAATGCTTAAGTATTTTATAAATAGAGTATGTGGTAGATTTGTATTTGCACCAAGAATAATGATTTGCATACCATCACAAGTAACAGAAGTAGAAAAAAAAGCAGTTATAGATGCAGCATCACAAGCAGGAGCAAGAAAAGTTTATTTAATAGAAGAGCCAATTGCTGCAGCAATTGGAGCTGGTATAGATATATCAAAGCCATGTGGAAATATGGTTGTAGATATAGGCGGAGGAACAACTGATATAGCAGTTATTTCTTTAGGTGGATCAGTTGTAAGTGAGTCACTAAAAGTAGCAGGTGACAAATTTGATGAAGCTATAGTAAAATATATTAAGAAAAAGCATAATGTTATGATTGGAGAAAGAACAGCGGAAGATCTAAAAATAAATATAGGCTGTGTATATCCTAAAATTCAAGATATGGATATGGATATAAGAGGCAGGGATTTAATAACAGGACTTCCAAAAACAATTACAATCCATTCAAGCGAAATGCTAGAAGCACTTAT